>WGDF01000159.1 GCA_015493405.1 Flavobacteriaceae bacterium | reverse complement strand
ATGGTTTTGCCATCAACAACATTAACCGGAATGACTTTAGAATCATAGCCGACAAAGCTAATTTTGATTTTTTGAGCACCTGCAGGCACTTCCAAAACAAAATTACCATCAAAGTCTGAAGCGACACCTTTAGTAGTTCCAACGACTACAACATCAGTGCCGGGTAAGGCTTCATTGGTTTTTGCTTCTACAACTGATCCTTTCACAGTCCCTTGAGCAAAAGCATTACTTGCCATTAGTCCAAAAATGGCAAAGAGTAATAAATTTTTGAATGTTCTCATGTTTTAGTTTATTTTTGAGTTTGATGACACAAAAGTAATTTTTTTTTTTAACAAAAAAAAATATGAAAGTAAATTTTTTGCATATTTAAAAAACACATAAAATATTCATTACCAATGTGTTTGGTAATTATCAAATAAAACTAAATAAAATGGCACCTCTTAAATTTAACATATTAAGAGCTGGTAAGAAAATAAGAATTTACAGCTTAATTCATAGCAAAGAAACGGCCATATCGCAGTAAGAATACAACCCCTATAGCCGGTGAAAATTGCCAATCGTTGTGAACGTTAGGGACCATATCGGGGTTAGGGACCAATCCATCCACTTTATCACTAAAATAATAAAGCCATTTACTGCTGAGGGTTAGATTAATACTGCTGGATATTTTATACCGTAAACCGGCTTCCAGCAATAGCATTCCGACAGCGCCGGGTTTGTCATAAATACCGCCTTTAAAAGCTTCAGGTAAAATACTGGGATTGGTTTCATAATCTCCCAAATCAGATTTTAGTTTGACGACATATGCCGTTCCGCCTATACTGGCACCGAAATAAGGGTCAAAATTTTGATAAAAATATTCTGTATTGAAAGCAAATTTATTTAAATCGCCAATATGGTATTCAAAACCGAAACTCAATGAAGATTCAAATATTTGTCCACGGAAAGCTTTAAGTTTAAGAGATTCAATAGAATTGTTTTTAAAATCTACTTTATCAAAATTTAATAAAGAATAGCCAATATTGTAACCTAAAGGAAACTTTACATGCTTGCAAGGGTAGCAATTATAATTGTCATAATTCAAAATATTGAAATAGGCTTTCCCTCCGATTAAAAAGCCGGAATTGCCTAAAGTCGAAGTAAAATCACCTTTAACCCCATAGTCTCCTTGGAAAACCGAATAGCCGACGCTCACTTCATATTCATCAACTAATTGCTGTTGTCGTTGTCCAAAACTGTTATAATGGACAAAAGCCATTAAAAGAGCGATTAGAATAATTTTTTTCATGTTAAAACAATATTAGATAGCCAAAGTTACAAAAAATTATGAAACTTGAATTAATTATGGTATTTTTTTTTACTTTTACCAAAAATTTATTGTGACTGATTTTTTTGAAAAATACCAAAAACGTAGAATTATAAGTGCCAATATATCAGTGGTAATCAGTATTGCCATTGTTTTATTTTTATTGGGAGCTTTAGGTTTTTTCTTGCTGAATTCTAAACATATAACCAATTATTTTAAGGAGAAAATTACGATTACGGTTTTTTTTAAAAATCATGCCAAGTTATCGGAGATCAAACAGTTTGAAAAACGCATCAAATTGTCGCCACAGGTCAAACATACGAAATTTATTACTAAAAAGGAAGCGGCCCGACAACTGAGAAAAGATATCGGAGAAGATTTTATCAAGTTTTTAGATTTCAATCCTTTGCAGGATAATTTGGAGGTCAATCTCAACGGTGATTATGTCAATGCTCACAAAATGGACAGTATCAAACGCAAGTGGCAGACTTATAAATTTGTTTCCGAAGTCAATTATGAATATTACAAACCTTTGATTAAAGGGCTGAATAGAAATATCCAAAAATTAAGTTTTTGGATTATGATGGTCAGCGCTGTTTTTTTAGTTTTGGTATTTTTGTTGATTAACAGTGCAATACGCTTATCTTTATACAATAAGCGATTTGCTATTAAGACCATGCAATTGGTGGGCGCCACTAAGGCTTTCATACGCAAACCATTCTTAATCAAAGCTTTTTGGTTGGGTTTCACGGGAGCATTATTGGCTTCGTTGGCACTATGGGGTATTTTATACTATTTGGACCGACTTTATCCGGAATTTCAATTTTTAACAGATTATAAACTTTTAGGTATTTTATTTATTAGTATTTTTGCTACCGGTATTTTGATTACCTTGATCAGTACCTATTTTGCAACGAGACGTTTGCTCAATTTAAATGCTGATCAATTACATTTTTAATCTTTTTTATCAAAATCAGCATATGGCTTCAAAAAATAAACAAAACAGACAAGATGAACAGTCTTCTTCTTTAATCTTCGGTCGAAAAAATTATCAGTATATGTTCCTCGGAATTGCCCTCATATTTGTGGGTTATATTTTGATGTCAGGTGGCGGAACGACCAACCCGAATGTTTGGAATCCGGCTATTTTTAATTTCAGACGTATTCGTTTGGCACCTATGTTGATATTATTGGGCATGTTGGTTGAAGTTTATGCTATAATGCGCAAACCCGAATAAATTTATGACTGAAATTCAAGCCGTTATTTTGGCTATTATAGAAGGGATTACCGAGTTTTTACCGGTATCGTCCACAGGACATATGATATTGGCTTCATCATTTATGGGAATTGCTCATGATGATTTTACCAAGCTTTTCACTATAGTAATTCAACTCGGTGCCATACTTTCGGTAGTTATTCTATATTGGCCTCGTTTTTTTCAATCATGGGATTTTTACAAGAAATTATTTGTGGCATTTTTGCCGGCTGTTTTTTTAGGTTTGTTGCTCAATAAAGTTATTGACCGGTTGCTTGAAAGTCCTTTAACGGTAGCAGTAACCTTGGTATTGGGGGGGCTTGTGTTATTGAAGATTGATGATTGGTACGGTCAAAATACCGACACAGATATCGATTATAAAAAAGCTTTAAAAATAGGATTTTATCAAACCTTGGCGATGATTCCCGGTGTTTCACGTAGTGGTGCAACGATAGTCGGAGGAATGTTACAAGGTTTAAATCGTAAAACAGCCACAGAATTTTCTTTTTTCTTAGCTGTGCCAACGATGTTAGGGGCTACGGTTAAAAAATTATGGGATTATTACCAAGATGGGTTTCATT
>WGDF01000158.1 GCA_015493405.1 Flavobacteriaceae bacterium | reverse complement strand
CTGCAATCTTATCTCGAAAAATCACAAAAAAAACGCATCAAAGGCAAGTTCGACAAAGATGTTGTTAATGTAAGCGGCAGAGTAAATTTACTTTACAATACTTTGTTGACTAACAACTTAAGATTATTCCCTCTACCTAATGATCCCAATCATAAATGGTATTCATGGACTAAAATAAAAGATTTTAAATTTAACAAAGATGATAAGAATTTTGCGGCCAATGTCATCCCCCTTTGGAGTAAAGAGATATTTAAAGCGCGACAAACCGGCGATTACAAATTAGCCGATCAAATACTCAAAGGCATTAGCAAATATCAAAAGAATTTCGGTCATGCTGTTTACCCTTCCGAACAGAAACTCAAATGGGAGATTTTTTACAATAAATACGATGCATTCCGGTCATTATTTTGGCAATTTATGACCTTATCGTTGTTTATATTTATTTTGGCTATTGCTCAAATTTTCAGTCGTTCCAAAATCATCAATTACGCTATAAAAGCGCTTTATTTTATTAGTCTATTGCTGTTTATCTGGATGCTGTTCTTTATGGGCTTGCGTTGGTATATCAGCGGACATGCCCCTTGGAGCAACGCTTACGAATCGATGATTTACGTCTCCTTTGCGATGATTCTGTTCACCCTCATTCTAGGTAGAAAATCACCCTTAGTGCTGGCAGCCGGCTTATTTGTCGGCTCTATGACATTGATGATCGCCCATTGGAATTGGATGGACCCGCAAATTGAAAATCTTGTTCCGGTGCTCAATTCCTACTGGCTCGATATTCATGTCTCCATCATTGTAGCCAGTTACGGCCCCTTTGCCATTGGTATGATCCTCGGGCTGGTAAATCTGTTGTTAATGGCACTTACCAACCCACGCAATAAACACAAGCTCGAATCATACATCCGCGAATTGACCATTATTACCGAAATGTCCTTAACCATTGGTTTGGTGATGCTCACCATCGGTAACTTTTTAGGTGGCCAATGGGCCAATGAAAGCTGGGGACGCTACTGGGGCTGGGACCCTAAAGAAACCTGGGCTCTCGTCAGCATCATCGTCTATGCCTTGGTCATTCATGCCCGTTTTGTGCCAGGCTTGCGCGGCTTTTTTGCCTTTAACTTGATGGCTGTTATTTCATTTGCTTCCATTGCAATGACCTATTTCGGCGTCAATTATTATCTGGCCGGCTTACATTCCTACGCCAAAGGCGAACCACAACAAACACCGGTATTTATCTATTATTTCTTAGTATTTATCGGTATATTGGCCAGTATAGCTTACTATAAATATCGAAAATATTATCATAAACAACCCGTATAATAGGGGCGCGCCTTACCCACCGCACATGGCCACCTGCTTAGGCCGTGTGTTCCATTTGCAGTTGGTATTTTATCAGCCGCAAATACAACCAAGCCGACGAGCTTCCTGCGGTCGCTGCCGGCTTTGGGTATTTGCAAGGCTTCCCAAAACACCAAGCTGTCATTTCACCCACTCGCGCAGCGAAAACCTCCGGAATATAGGCATCAAATACACAAAAAAATGTATCTTTGCCCCAGTCAAAAATTTATACAAAATAAAAAAACGTAATTATGAAATTTTTTATAGACACAGCCAATCTTGCTGATATCAAAGAAGCCAATGAACTTGGTATTTTGGACGGCGTAACCACCAATCCTTCCCTGATGGCTAAAGAAGGTATCACCGGCAAAGAAAACATTTTAAACCATTACCGACAAATCTGCGAGATTGTCAGCGGCGATGTCAGTGCCGAAGTCATCGCGACCGATTTTGAAGGTATGATCAAAGAAGCTGAAGAATTGGTCAAAATTGCTCCGAATATTGTCGTGAAAATCCCTATGATTAAAGACGGCATCAAAGCCATCAAATACTTAAGCAGTCAAAATATCAAAACCAACTGCACATTGGTCTTTTCTGTCGGACAAGCCTTGCTGGCGGCCAAAGCCGGTGCCACATATGTATCGCCGTTTATCGGTCGCTTAGATGATATTTCCGAAGACGGTTTGGGTTTAATAGCCGATATTCGCTTGGTTTATGACAACTATGCATACCCTACCGAAATTCTGGCCGCATCCGTACGCCATACCATGCACATTAACGCATGTGCCAAAATAGGTGCCGATGTCATTACAGCTCCTTTAAAACCTATTTTAGGTTTACTTAAACACCCCTTAACCGATATCGGATTAGAGAAATTTTTAGCCGATTACAAAAAAGGTAATCAATAAATACTCCAATATAAACACCATTAAAAGTCGCTCAAAAGGCGACTTTTTTATGGATGAGACTTTCCACTATAAAAACCTTGCTTATAATTTGAGAAAACGGGAAGATATATGGGTTATATCAAATTAACCTTATATCATATAACTGATTTTGAACAGCACTATAAGAAAAATCGCTACAATTTATAATGCAAATTTATCATCACTATTCTAGGCTGTAACCAAGTCGTGTTTTTAGCTGTCAAAAATTCGGTATTCATAAACCTGATTTTATAAGGGCGATTAAACAAGTTGATTATTTTTAATGCAATGCCAAAAGCTTTATCAGGTTTTTGGTATAAAATACTTGCATTAAATAATGTGCCGGTTTGTTGCCATTGCTGAGACTCAGAAGTATATTGGAGATAAAAATCAGATTGTAATTCAATATTTTTATAATTAATCAGCGCTTCAAAATATGGTTTCAAAGAACCGGTTTCGAAATTGTTTAACTTTGATAAACTTTTCATATAATCTTGCCGGATACCTATGGATAGTTCGGGGCCCGTTTTATAATAACGCCCAACAGATAAATCATTGACCATCATCCAATCTCGTGATTCAACTTTGGTCTGGTTGATTTGATTGGTGTTTTCGCTAAAACTGATAAAAGGTTTATATTTCAATTGGATTTTGGGCCACACCTTGGTAAAGCCTAAGGCCACATCCCATGCAGCAAGAGGCAGATGTGCCACAATGGGTTTGCTGTAATAATCCGTTCCTGATATTAAGCGCACTTGGGTCAATTGTGTGATTTGTTTTTTGTAGTGCATATTGCTAAACAAAGTAATGCCTTTTGCCAATGAAAAATAACTGTAATTCAGATTCAAATCGTGATATAAAGTCTGATCTAACAAGGGATTACCTTGAAAAACTTGATTGTATCCCAGCAGCGTTTTCCCATAGATATAATCCTGTAAATGCGCCAAAGCTGTTTTGGCGGCGTAACGCAATTTTAAATCACCATGAAACCATTTGGTATCCATATTAAATTCGGGTAACCATAGATATTTTGATTTGTTAACAGGAGCCGGTTGCGACAACTGCCATATAATCTTATGCAAATATAGCCCGGGGGTTAAAATACTTTGCCCCATTCGAAAACGAAATTGCAAACCCGTAAAAATATCTTGTCGCCGGTAGTGTAAATCATTTTGAAAAGATCCAAAATTAAAATCATCCTGCGGTAATTGTTGAATCAAATTACCTTGCCAACGACTATTTTGATAAGTCTCACCCAAACTGATGTAAATATGATGCCGATGGTCAATTTTGTAATAATATTTTAACAATGATTGCCACTGGTGCCGACCTGTTTGAATATTTTGATGCAATCGGTATTCACTTGCGGGCTGCATACTTATAAATCCTTGCAAAAAGCTTTGGTCAGAGGACCAATTTTGTACCTGTCTATTGTCATTATAATTGTATTGACTCAAAAAACGAATAATTTGTTTTTTATTGAATTTATGATACCACAACAAAGAGGAACTAACTTGCAAACCACCCTCATTTGAAAAGGTATTGACATACCGATTTTGAAAAGGATTGCTATCAATATTATATTCTAAATATTTAGGGCGGTCTTTATTGATATAAAAGGAAAAATTGGTATATTGATTGGATTTCGGATTATAAATCAAATTGATTTTACCCAATGCCGTCTCAGGCGAAACTTGTTTGTCATTTTGATAAATTTGCGTAAAATGCTGTGGATATACAAAATGATTTTCTTTTTCGTTTCTAAAAACACTATGATCTTTGGACCATATACCGTAAACTTGAAATTGCCAGTTTAAACCGAAATCTTGTTGCCATTGCAAGGCATTAAACAGTGTTTGTTTAGCGGTAAAATCCCCCTTATTGGCAAAATTAAAAAGTGATTTTTTAGCCGGATTGGGCATAAAACGGCGGGTCAAATACCTGTCGTTGCTTTCAAACCGGCGCATATCCTCAAAACTTAAAGATACTGCTCCAACATCATTGGCATTACCTATATAACTCAAATTGGTTTTGGGGCTGTAATAAAACAGGTTGGCTTTGCCGATATAATGCCGGTCATTACCGCCACCGGCAACTATATCACCAAATATAAACCGTTTTTTTCCTTCTTTGAGTTTGATGTTGATAATCATTTTTTGATCTTCAGTCAAGCCCTTCATAAAACTAACCGCTGTAAAATCTTTGAGCACCTGAACGGTTTTAACGGCATCTGCGGGGATATTATCTACTGCCAAGTGCGCACTCCCCCCAAAGAAATCTTTGCCTTCTACCATTACTTTCTGAACTTTCTTACCCATAACGGTAATTTGTCCTTGTTTATTAACTTCCACTCCGGGCAATTCTTGTAACACAGCTCTGAGTTTGCGTTCTTTACCGGTTACAAAATGCTTAACATTATAGACAATAGAATCTTGGGTTATTTTGACCGGTGTTTGGTAATCAACGACCACTTGATCCAATGCTTGGTGGTTGGGTTTTAAGGCAATCCGTTTAAAAGCGGGCGTTACCAAACTGTCCAGTTTAAAATGATATGGCCGATAGCCCATAAACGATGCGGTAATCAAATAAGTTGCTTTAGTTTTCAGACGCATTTCAAAAACACCTTTATCATCGGTTACGGCAAACACAAAGGGCAAATCATGATCTATAGCTTTGGCCATAATATTGGCAAATTCCAAGGGTTGTTGCAAACTGTCGGTTACCACACCTTTGAGCACACGCGTTTGGGCAACAATTGAAACATTTATACCACAAATAAAAAGCCAAAACAGAATGCCGTTGATAAAAAAATTGTGTTGTTTAATCACTATTTGAAATTAATTCCCCAAGTATTTACCCATCTCTTTGATGCGTTTGGCCCGACCTTCTGCTTGCGTGCGCAACAAACCTTTTGTAGGCCGTTTTATATCTAAATGTTTTTTGTACCATTTGATTTTAGTGGCATATATAACACGTTTTTGGGCAAATATATATTTAAGAATCAAACCCGGTAAACCACGCGCTTCTCCCGGGCCAAACGGCACCGGAATAGCCGGTGTAAACCAAGCTACTTTCTTTCCTTGAATGGCCTTAATAACCGGATAGCCTAATATGGTGTCGGTTGCTTTGGTAATTTGCCATTTTTGACCGCGCAATTGGGCTGTTTCACGAACCAAACTATGGGAAGCAACTGTTCTAAATTGTTTCATATACAAATTTTCAGGCATATTACAATAATATATGCCATGACCACTCCCTACTAATTTAGCCATCATATAAGAGCCTTTATTTACCGTTTCATCCGGCATGTCTTCCTGCCAATGATATCGGCTTGCTTGCGGATTGAATTGTAATGTAAATTCAAAATCCTTTAAAATTTCATTGACTTTAGCATCGCCTCGCTGCTTCCTTTGCATCATATCAACCCCAAATTTTTCTTTAATGGAATTATAAATTTCAGGAGCTGTATTGAGCTTGGCTTTATAGGTTACAATAGCGCTTTGTTGGGCTTGTATAGCTCCAAAGAAAAAAAGTATTGGGATAAAAAAATAATTTCGTTTCATAACAAGGTATGCAATATACAAAAAAATCAATTGCCCCAGCGTTTGGCATCTGCTTTTTGGTAAGCCTTGATGACTGCGCTTTCTGTGGTAAAATCACCTTTGTCGGGCATCTTAATACGAATAGCTTTTTTAAATAATTTAATTTTTTCAGCTACAATCACCCTGCCATGGTATTGAAATTTTAAAATCAAACCGGGCAATCCTGCATATTTTGCAGGGCCGAATGGTACGGGAATATGAGGCGTAAACCAAACTGAAGTTTCACCGGCTACAGCTTTAATAACCGGATAGCCCAAAATGGTATCGGTTTCTTTAGTGATCTGCCACTTAGCCTTGTAGGGGTATTTCATTCGTTTATAAACACCCGAAATTTTAAATTGCTCAAAAAACAACTTCTTTTTAAGGTCTCTATAATAAGGGCCTTTGCCTCCCAATGTAACAGCCGATAAAAATTTGGATTTAGGAATTGTTTCATCCGGCATACTTTCATCCCATTGGTATAAACTTTGGGTTGCATTGAAACGCAAAATATAATCAAAATCTTGTGCAAGTTGATAATTCTGATCAGTTTCTCTGATTATCCTTTTAACCATGTCTTCCCCTATTTGCTTTTTTAAGTTAGCAAAAATATCCGCCTTATTATAGGATTTATCTTGTTTAACTTTATAAATAACTTCGCCACTTTGTTGTGCATAAATCAACGAGATCATAAATAAAGAGAAGCATAAAAATAATTTTTTCATAAGTTTTGTTTTTATAAAATAAACCTATTGCCAAACCATTTTTTGGCAATAGGTAATAATAACAATTTTATTGATTCATACAGTCATCTCTGTAACCATTTCTTGCGGCATACCATTCCGCTGAATTAAATTCATAACCATCAGCAGATGCTCTTCCTTCTGCATAATACTCACACATTACCCATTTTTTAACATATTCTTCTGCTTTATTTTTTTGCATATGCTTTGAAAAATCTACACCATTATTGGCCTGCATACCCATAGCAAAAATTAAAGCGATTAATAAAACTAACTTTTTCATAATTTAAAAATTTTTAATTAAAATAATTTCTGGATGAGCCCTTTCACTTCCCTCATCGTAAGAAGTTATATGTCTCAAACGATGTTTAACTAAAAATGTGTATTTTTGCCGTGTTAAACATGGTTTAACGTCTTAGGGAATGTCACCAAGGTTTTCCAGACTCAAAGGTGATGTTCCTTTTTTGTTTTAATACCAAATCACTAGCTCAATAGCGGTTTGGTAAGTTGGCTATCCTATCTCATAGGCAAATTGTTTTGATTATAGGAACAAATATATAACAAAAAGTCTAACAACAAAAAAAAACAATAAAAATATTGATTTTAAGCACCTTTTTGGAGATACCATCTTTTCTTATCAAAAATTGTATTTTAATTGTAAAGCAATATAACCGGGCAAATAGGCGGTTTGTTCAAAAATCTCAAAATCATCTGTTTGACTATGCTTGGTGTAAACCGGTTGATTAATATTTAAAATATTATTACCTATTAAACTGAGTTGAAAAGACTTATCAGATTGATAAAAGAAAGAAGGATTGATTTTTAATATATATTCATTTTGCAAAAAATTGAAATGCTCATAGCCGGCATAAACTGACCATTTAAACGATTTTTTTAACTTTCCCTCAAGTTTGGTATAATATGTAGTCGAAGTATATTGATGTTTGACATTTAATGTTTTGTAAACATAATAATATTTTTTATTTTTTAAACCTAATGAACCATTTATCCAAGATTTTTTATACTTAGAATAGATGCTAAAATCATTTTTATAAACTTGACTATTAAAATGTTGCAAGTTATTGTTATAAAATATTTTTTGTTTGCTAAAGATAAAATCGTTAGTCAAAGAAATAAAAAAATGTTTAGTCAAAGATTTGTTCAAATCGAGATTAAGCATAACGCTATGGCTGGATGGAATTAATACTTTTTTATAATAATAGAGTTGCGATTCAAAATGTTCCAATTTATTTTGAATTGATTTCTTTGCAAAATCAAAATTGATATTTAAATCATAATAAAAGCGTTGTTTTTTAAGATAATTTTGGTAAGTCAATGATATTTGATGTCGGGGCAACCATAAATCATCATATCGCAGTTCGGTTTCGGACAAACTTTCAAAATCATCAAATATATAATGCAGATTAAACTTGTTGATTGGCAGCAACTTATATGTATAATTATAGGAAAAATCCAAAGAATGCCCTAAATTAAACATATAAGTTAAAGACATAAAAGGGGCAAAATAATGGAAAGCTGTTTTGCGATTTGCTTGTTGGATATGAATATAATGCCAGAAGCCGGATAAAATAAAATGCCAATCCAACTGATCATATTTTATTTTAGCTCCGGTAAAACCATCAAATTCATTCCTTTTCATTTGGTTTTGCAAAATTGAGTTTGCTAAATCGCTGTTCAAAAAATTATGATTAAATTGACTTCCCATTACAAAATCAATAGAATAATGTGCTTTAAAAAAACTTAATTTACCGGTTATACCATAATTGGTTTTTAAACGATTATAAGTATATATATTATCAAAATTATTCAGGTTAAGATAATTTAAAAAAGGATAGTTTGCCCTTATGCTATACAATTTATGCCTAAATTGATAGTTATAGAGCAATTTTAAATCAAAAATCAAAAAATCATTAAGGGTTCTGTTAAATTTAATGTTTACACCAATATTTTTATTTAATCGCTTAAAACGATTATGCAATTGGCTTTGATTGGATATGTTGAAATATATTCCTTGATTATTTTGCCAAGTACCGTTCAAGAGCACCGAAATAAGATCTTTGGATGACAAACGGCATAATAATTTGTTATACATATTTACCACAAAATAGTTACCGTCCAAACTATTGGTGCTAAAATTAGTTTGTCCGTCAATAAACCGACGGATTTGTTTATCAAATCCGGCTTGCCTCATATAGTTGAGCAAGTAAAACCCCATAAAACGATACCGGTGTTTTTTTTGTAATACCACATTAACACCGGAAAATTTTGTGTGACGTTTTTCTACATCGTCACCTTTAAGCAAAAATGTAGGAATACTTTCTTCGTCAATATCAACTATGCCTGAATGGGCATTACCTTTGATATAAGCATTAACACCACCGGTAAAATCGATATAATCATTTAGAGTTAGTGCATTTTGTCCCCAAGTATTGACATCGGTGATTATAGATAAATTGGCATTTTTGGCAAATTTAAACAGGTTGAGATGACCTTTGTAACGATAATCGGTACTTATGCCACCCAATATGTTTCCCTTGAGTTTATCCATATATTTTGCTTTGATATTCACATTCAAAGCCCGGACACCGGCATCGGTTTTAGCCTCAAATTCCGATTTGTATTTTTGATAAAAGGCGATACCTGAAATCATATCAGCATCAATATTTTTAGTCGCAATTTGCTGCTGCCGATTAAAAAATTCTTTATCATTGATAAGAATTTTATCGATAGGTTTGCCATTATGAGTGATTTTACCGTTCTCATCTATTTGAAAACCTGGTAATTTTTGCACTAAATCTTTCAATTTCAACTCACTACCATCTGTTAAAGCTTTCAGATTATAAACAATTGTGTCTTTTTTTTGCACAAAATCGGGAATATTCGCATTGATAACCACTTCTTTCAAAGCAGTCCGGTCAGGGTATAAAACAAATTTCAATCCGGTAAGTAAACTATGGCTTACTATGTGCTTGACCTCCGATTGGTAACCAAAATAAGTTACTTTGACATCATATTCGGGCAAAATCGGCACTTCGACCTCAAAAAATCCTAAGGAATCTGTCAAAATATATTTTAGAGTTTTATGTCGGGATTTAACAATTACATTAGCTTGCGGTAAAGCCTCTCCTAAACTATCTGTTACCTTACCGG
The DNA here is from genome assembly GCA_015493405.1 of Flavobacteriaceae bacterium. Classification (GTDB taxonomy): domain Bacteria; phylum Bacteroidota; class Bacteroidia; order Flavobacteriales; family Flavobacteriaceae; genus WGBX01. The sequence goes on along the minus strand of WGDF01000158.1, from coordinate 1,346 downwards.
ACACCAATTTTTGCCCATGCAAAAAACAAGGCGTTGTTACAAATAATACAAGGACAAACCATTTGCTTAGCATATCTTATAAACCCTTAGGACAAGTGGCACATTTATGTTTGATGATTTGACTCTTATGGCGGTTCTTTTTAAAAATTTCATAATACTGTTGTGCCGTCAAATAATTACCATTAGGTTTGGGCATTTGTACTTTCGGGGGCTTTTTTAAAAAAGTAATTTTCTCAACTTCATAATTATATGATCCCATTTTCAACTTTAAAATCAAACCGGGCAACCCTTGAAAGTTACGCGGTCCCACATCTACCGGAATATCCTCTGTAAACCAAGCTGTGATATGAAGATCTTGATAATTAGTTACGGCCTTTTGTATGGTGTAGCCCTTCATTTGTTTAACTGAATCCAATATTTGCCATTTTAATTTCGGCAACCCATCTTTAATGTCATAATTTGTCCCGCGAATATTTAATTTCCGAATATATTGTTTTTTGGGGTAATTGATGTAATAAATATCTGTTATACGGTTATCAATCGTAACAACATTGATATTGGTTTGATATCTAGACACCTCAATTGTGTCCGCATCTTTAAAGATTTCTCCTTTTTTTAACGGAAAAAAGAGACTAGCCGTATCATTTTTTATTAAATAACGATACACCTTTTCTTTAAGTTTTTTTAAAGATGCGGGGGTATAATATTTGAGATACTTTTCTTCCGGTAAATCAGAGTGTCTACTGTAAAGAATTTTTAGATTTTGGGCAGAGGCGCTCAATTTTAAAAGCAGTAAAAATATAAAAATAAATTGTTTCATTTTATAAATATTTTATTTGGCATCTTTCATCTGAAAGATGCCAAAATTATAAGTTATTCAATTGGAACACAATGTGTTATTGTAACAGAAACATCATAATAACCACCATTTCCATCATCATAATGAGATGTTTGTGTTTCAGATTTACATTTATAGCGTTTAACATAATTCGGCATTTCAACCTTTTTAACACCTAATTTAAGATTGTGTTTTTCTTTTATGGTATTGGCCTGCATACCCATAGCAAAAAACAAAGCGATTAATAAAACTAACTTTTTCATAATTTAAAAATTTATAATTAAAATAATTTATAGATGAGCCCTTTCACTTCCCTCATCGTAAGAAGTTATATGTCTCAAACGATGTTTAACTAAAAATGTGTATTTTTGCCGTGTTAAACATGGTTTAACGTCTTAGGGAATGTCACCAAGGTTTTCCACGACGCAAGGTGATGTTCCTTTTTTGTTTTAATACCAAATCACTAGCTCAATAGCGGTTTAGTAAGCCGGTTATCCTATCTCATAGG
>WGDF01000157.1 GCA_015493405.1 Flavobacteriaceae bacterium | reverse complement strand
TGAAAACGGAAGATATTTAAAGCAGCATTTTCAAAATCAGTTTCATCTTTTATATCAAAAATAGAAAAATCATTTTGCATTTGTCGCTTCCTTTTTATCCAATATTTTTTTTAACATCGGATCTTCTTGTATCAATATTTGATAATAGACATCGGTACCATATAAATCTCTGGCCAAAAGCGCTTTCATCAATAATTTTAAATGTTGCCGTGTTTTTCTATTATGCAATTTATGCTTGACTTTATAAGATTGATGATGTCTTGTTTTAAAATCCAAGTAAAGGTCTTCCTCAATCTGATGATTAGCCATAAACTCCGGGGGCGTATATTGTTGCAAACTATCCAAATGTCGATCTAAATAATCGGTGATAAAATCCGATAAATATCGATTCAAATAATTATATTTAGACCAATAATCATTGAAATTTAGCGGCACAAAAATATCAGGGACAATACCCCCGCCACCATAAACAATTTTACCTTTTGGGGTGGTATATTTTAAAGAATCGTGAATGGGGATACTATCCTTAAAAAAAAGCTCGCCGTTATATTGCCGTTCTTGAAAAGCTCTTTCATAAGCGCTTTTATGTCCCTTTTTATAAGGCCTTTGAATAGAACGACCCGTGGGCGTATAATACCGAGCTGTTGTTAAACGAACTTTTGACCCATCTCCCAACATAATCTCACGCTGAACCAAACCTTTGCCATAAGAACGGCGTCCTACAATTGTTGCCTTATCATTATCTTGCAAAGCTCCGGTTACTATTTCGCTGGCTGAAGCCGAATTCTCATTAATCAAGACATAGACTTGTCCGGTTTCAAAATCCCCGCGAGCCGTTGCCATTACTTTTCTGATATGACCTTTTTGATCCTTGGTAAAAAAAATCAGTTTGCCATTGGACAAAAATTCATCGGCAATCAAATCCGCTTGTTTGAGTAAGCCTCCTGTATTATCGCGCAAATCAAGTACTAAAGCCTTTAAACCCTTTTGTTTTAAATCTGCTATAGCCTGATGAAATTCATCATAAGTATTGGCTGCAAATGTGCTCAGTTTAATAAATCCCAAAGTATCATTAATCATAAAATGTGCCGGCACACTTACCAAAGGAATAGGACCTCGAACAATCTTCACCTTGAAAATACTGTCCGTAGACTTACGATAAACCGTTAAACTGACAGGCGTTCCGCTTTGCCCTTTAATTTTTTTTGACAATTGCATAATATCAATATGCTTGCCATACACCGTATCATTACCCACTTTTAAGATGCGATCCATTGCTTTTAATCCGGCTGCTAGAGCCGGACTCTTCTCCAAAGGCCTGATAACCGTAAAAGTATCATTATACTGCTGAAACAACACACCAATACCGGTAAAATGACCTTCCAATTCCTCATCAGCTGCTGCAACTTCCTTTTTGGGGATATAAACAGAATGCGGATCCAAATTTTTTATAATATCTTGCACCACTTTATCTACGATACTATCCGTCTGAATACTATCTACATATTCTTCGTTGATATAGCGTAACAGATTGTTAATCTTATCCTTTTTTGTACCTTTCAGACCAATCTCAGTTTGATGATCAAAATTCAACATTTGTCCTATTGTCATTCCCAAAACTATGGCAATGCCTAAAAAAATGATATATAAAGCCTTTTGTTTAGAGGTCATTTTCGCGGTCTTCTTGGGTTATTTGAATGACAGATACACCTGCTTTTTTTAGAAATTCGAGTCCGGTCGTATCATTATAAGCCTCGGCATAAAATACTTTTTTAATCCCGGCCTGATAGATGAGTTTGCTGCATTCTTTACAAGGAGATAAAGTTACATACAAACTGGCACCATTACTATTTTGTGTAGAAGCTGCAACCTTTGAAATTGCATTGGCTTCGGCGTGTAAAACATGCCATTTTGTCAAGCCCTGCTCATCTTCGCAATGATTTTCGAAACCGCTCGGTGTTCCATTATAGCCATCAGAAATAATGCGTTTATCTTTGACGATTAAAGCCCCTACTTTTTTACGTTTACAATAAGACAATTTTCCCCATTCATGTGCCATTTTCATATAAGCAATATCATGTTTGGTCAATTTTGGTTTGGACATTTTATTTAAACTATTTTCAGAAAATCAAAATTACAATTTTTTTAATTACCGACAAGACTAAAAGTTTTGATGAATAATTCTAAATCAAAGGGTTAATATGAAATGTAAATCCTATTTTTTCCAAAATTCATATCTTATCTCAAGTCTGAGGTTTAAAAATAATGATAAATGTCATATTTAATTGATATTCAAGGGGTGTTGATAAAAAAATGATAAAAATTATCTCTTTTTCAGTTTGTTTTTTGAGAAAAAAGCATATTTTTGACCCATTAAAAACAAATAATTAAAATCTTATATAATGAAAAATAAATATCAAGAAAAAATTGATAGTTTCATGTCTTACGCTAAAATGCGTAATCAAAATGAACCTGAATTTTTGCAAGCCGTTAAAGAAGTTGCAGAAGCTGTTATTCCTTATATTGAAGAAAATCCTAAATATCAAGGAAAAAAAATACTTGAAAGAATGATTGAGCCCGAAAGAGGTATTTCATTTAGAGTGCCTTGGGTCGATGACAAAGGTGAAATTCAAGTCAATCGCGGTTACCGTATCCAATTTAACTCAGCCATCGGGCCTTATAAAGGCGGATTGCGTTTTCACCCCACGGTTAATCAAAGTATTTTGAAATTTTTAGGTTTTGAACAAATTTTCAAGAATGCTTTAACCACTTTGCCTATGGGTGGTGGCAAAGGAGGCTCTGATTTCAACCCTAAAGGTAAATCTGACGCTGAAGTTATGCGTTTCTGCCAATCTTTTATGAGCGAATTATTCCGTCATATCGGTCCTAATATCGATGTGCCTGCCGGTGATATCGGTGTTGGTGGTAGAGAAATCGGGTATTTATTCGGTCAATATAAAAAATTAACCAAAGAATTTTCAGGCGTTTTAACCGGTAAAGGTTTAGCTTTTGGCGGTTCTTTAATCCGTCCTGAAGCCACAGGTTTCGGTGTGGTTTATTTCGCCGAACAAATGTTGGCTGACAAAGGTATGGATTTAAAAGGTAAAGTCGCTGCTGTATCCGGTTTCGGTAATGTAGCTTGGGGCGCTATTACCAAAGCTAACCAACTAGGTGCAAAAGTAGTGACTATCTCCGGCCCTGATGGCTATATCTATGATCCTGAAGGTATTTCCGGTAAAAAAATTGATTACTTATTGCGTTTGAGAGCCACCAACAATGATGTGGTTGCCCCTTATGCGGACCAATTCCCTGAAGCAACTTTCTATGCCGGTAAAAAACCTTGGGAACAAAAAGTGGATATCGCTTTCCCTTGTGCCACTCAAAATGAATTACAAAAAGAAGATGCTGAAAAATTGATAAAAAATGGTGTGATTGCAGTAGTTGAAGGTGCAAATATGCCTTCTACTCCGGACGCCATCAAAATCTTTAAAGAAGCAAAAATCTTATATTCTCCGGGGAAAGCTTCCAATGCAGGCGGCGTAGCAGTTTCAGGCTTGGAAATGAGTCAAAACTCAATGCGTTACAACTGGACCGCAGAAGAAGTAGATGCCAAACTCAAAACCATTATGAAAGACATTCATGATAATGCTATGAAATATGGCAAACAAGCTGATGGTTGGGTTGATTATGAAAAAGGCGCCAATATCGCCGGTTTTGTAAAAGTCGCTGATGCTATGTTAGCTCAAGGTGTGGTTTAAATTATTTTGAATCATATTAATAATACTAAAGCTGTCCAACTATAATTGGACAGCTTTTTTTAACGTATCAATTCAAAAATTCCGGCTTTTTCAAATGGAACAAGCTTATGAAGTCCAAAATCCTTAAAAGCTTCCTTTGGGATGCCTATATCCACTAAAAACACGTTACTTTTGGCCAATTCCGGCCGGTACAATACCGTTTTGGGATGTGCCAGACTAACGATGATGTCCGGCTTGATATAAACCGATTTAAATGTCGCTGATTCCGCCAAACCGGAAGGAACATCTAAACTTAAAATCAACGGATTAAGATGATTTAATGCTTTGATCCGTTTTAAATAAATATCAGGTAAGGGCCATCTTTGCGAAAAACCAAAATAAGCATCAATAAAAACATCAGGGATAACTTGAGAATCAATTTTAGCACCAAATGCCAAAGCACGTTGTAATTGTTGTTGAGCCAAATGATTCAAATCATCAGAGGGCAGGTCTAAATATATTTGATAGCCCCAAGCTAGCAGACGTCGGGCCGCAACTAAACCGCCACCACCATTATTACCTTTGCCAATACCTATTAAAATAACCTGTTTTTTTGAAGCATAAGTCGCTGCAATACGGGCCAAATGATAACCGGCATTTTCCATCATTAAGCTAATGGGCAAATTATATTTCTTAATGCTATGATAATCAATCCTTTTCATCAATTCAAATGAAATGGCATCTTGTTCAGTTATTACAATTTCGGAAATTTCGGTCATTAATTGTTTAATTTTTAATAAGAATAGTTTTTAATGTCATTAAGATGAAAATTATCCGCGTTGTTCTCGTCAAAAAAATATTGCGTCAAAAGTTTATTACACTGCCTTCGCTTGCACAAATAGCAAACTCGACAAGATAATAGTCGTAAAAAAATAAATAAACTGACAAAAGGAAACTTGTATGCCGGAATTTTAGTTATTTTTATAGTCTAAAAATGATAAAATGAAGCAAAAACGAAAACAACTTTTACAAAACTACCTCAATAGAGATAGTCGCATGCGCGATATCTATCACGATATGAGCACCTTCAAAGTAAAAGAGATCCTCTTGGTTTCCAATCTTTATGATGCTTTTTCTATCAATAAAGAAGGGCGTTTTTCTGAAATTATGTTATATGATTATGGTAAAATGAATCTCACTTCATTGCCTAGAATCACCGGTGTTTATTCAACCGAAGAAACGCTGGAGCAGTTGGAGATGAAAAAAATTGATATGGTCGTTATTACCATTGGCTTTAATAAGCAACGTCCCCTTAAAATAATCAAGAAAATAAAGGAACGTTACCCTAATCTGCCTATTTTTATCTTAATCAATAATACCCAACATATTAAATTTTTAGAAAGCCAAAAGGAAAAATTAGGTTATGATAAAATTTTTGTTTGGGATGGTGAATCGCGCATCTTTTTTGCTATGATTAAGTATCTCGAAGATAAAAAAAATGCGGAAAATGATAGTAAATTAGCTTCCGTCCGAATGATTCTTGTTGTGGAAGACAACCCCATCTATTATTCAAATTATCTCAATAAACTTTACCGGATTATTTTTAAACAGACCAATAAAATCATAGATGAAATTAAAATGGATAAGCTCTATAAGGTCTTAAAACTCAGAGCCCGTCCGAAAATTTTATTGGCCACCACTTATGAAGAAGCTTTAGATCTTTTTCATCAATTTAAAGACAATATTTTTGTTATGATTACCGATGTCCAGTTTCCAAAAAACGGAAAAATAGAACCTGATACCGGTTTTCAATTGGTTGATGAAGTGCGTAAAGACAAAGCTCATTTACCCATAATTGTGCTCTCTTCCGATAAAAAACAAAAGAAAATTGCCGCCGAAAAATGCTTGACCTTTATTGATAAAAATGATGAAGACTTATACCAAAAATTGATAGAACAAGTCACCCAAAAAATTGGATTTGGCGATTTTATTTTCAGAGATAAAAAGGGTAAAGTGCTCAATAAGGCTTCTACTCTTAAAGAATTTGAAAAAGTTCTGAAACATATTCCACAAGAAAGTATTGATTATCATGCCAAGAAAGATGATTTTTCACTCTGGCTTATGGCCCGTTCTGAAATTCAATTGGCCAAAATTCTAGAAGCCAAAAAATCTCATCATTTTAAAAATATTGAAGAAATCAGATTCTATATTTTGAAAATGCTCAAAGCATACCGTGATGAAAAACCGCAAGGTAAAGTCGTGCCATTTGAAGATACCGATTGTAATAATGACAAAAATATTCTTTTATTATCTGAAGGCGCTTATGGCGGCAAAGGACGCGGACTGGCTTTTATCAACTCTTTATTGCATAAAACGGAACTAGCTACTCATGCAAAAGGTCTAAAGATAAAAATGCCACGCACCGCTATCATTGGAGCCAATGAATTTGACCAATTTATTGAAGAAAACAAACTTCAAAATCTTAAAGACTTAAATCTCACAGATAAAGCAGTCAACAAGCTTTTTTTAAAAGCCCGCTTATCCAATGCTTTGGTTAAAAAATTAGATACCCTTTTAGATTGTTTTAAAAAACCTTTAGCCGTTAGGTCTTCCGGCTTATTTGAAGACAGTTTAACCCAACCTTTTGCCGGTATTTTTGAAACCTATATTATCCCCAATAACCATCATGATAAAAACAGACGCCTGCAACAATTAATTGATGCTATTAAACTGGTCTTTGCCTCTACCTTTTCCAATGTGGCTATCAATTATGCTCGTGCTTTAGATCATAAGCTGGGAGATGAAAAAATGTCTATTGTCATACAAGAACTGGTTGGCCGTGAGCATAACGGATTTTATTATCCCGATATTAGCGGCGTCGCGCAATCCTATAATTACTATCCCTTTGCTTCGATGAAACCCCGCGATGGTTTTGCCGTCATAGCCATTGGCTTAGGTTCTTATGTCGTTGAAGGAGAACGCGCCTATCGTTTTGCACCGAAATATCCCAAAATTCAATTAAATTCCTTACAAGACCAAATCAAACAAAGTCAAAGTTATTTTTATGCTGTCGATTTAAAAAGTCCGGATATCAATTTGCTTAACGGTCCTTTATCGGCTATTAAAAAAGTCGATTTGTATGATGCCGTTTCTCATGGCACCTTGACCCATTTGGTCTCGACTTATGATTATAATAATGATGCGATGTACCCCGGCGTTGATGAGAATGGTATTTTAGTCACCAACTTTGCCAGCATTTTGCAAAATGATTATATTCCGTTACCGGAAATGATTCAAACCGTTTTGGAAAATTTAAAACAGGCTTTTGACACACCGGTCGAGATAGAATTTGCTGTAGATCTCACCCCCGATGAAGATGGCGATGCCACTTTTTATATTTTACAAGTAAAACCCTTATTGATGCCTGCTGAAGATTATACTTTTAAACCGGAAGATTTGGATCAGGAAAATTTAATTCTATATGCTGAAAAAAGTATGGGTAATGGTGTCATCAATACTATGACAGATTTTATTTTTGTCAAAAATGAAATATTCGACAAAACGGAAACTCTGGCTATGGCACAAGAAATTGAAGCCATCAATAATAAATTTCACAATAAATCTTATATTTTAATAGGACCCGGACGCTGGGGAACACGAGATCGTTTTATAGGCATTCCGGTCAATTGGACACAAATTTCCAATGCTAAAGTAATTGTAGAAACCAGTTTGGAAGGTTATCCCTTAGATGCCTCATCAGGCTCTCACTTTTTTCATAATCTTACAACGATGAATATTGCTTATTTTTCGGTATTCTTGGATAAAAATCCGAAAGCTATAAATTATGACTTACTCAATAATGCGGAACTTATCGAAGAAACTAAATATTTCAAACATGTCCGTTTTGATAAGCCGGTAAAAGTTATCATTGATGGCAAGAAACGACGTGGTGCCATTTTAAAACAGCCCAATCCATAAGTTCTAAAAATCAAAGGGGCGGCTCAATTGAACCGCCCCTTTGATTAAATCCATTTAAAATCGCTTATTTTTTAAAAGCCTTAATTCCCGGATAAACCGCATCTTTGCCCAATTGTTCTTCAATTCTTAACAATTGATTATACTTGGCCATACGATCAGTTCTGGATAACGAACCGGTTTTAATTTGTCCGGTATTCATACCGACAGCCAAGTCGGCAATAGTTGTATCTTCTGTTTCTCCTGAGCGGTGTGAAACCACAGCTGTGTATCCGGCTGTATGTGCCATATTTATAGCATCAATCGTTTCAGACAAGGTTCCGATCTGGTTTAATTTGATTAAAATAGAGTTGGCAATACCTTCCTTAATACCTCTAGACAAAATCTTGGTATTGGTTACAAAAATATCGTCACCTACCAATTGAATTTTATCACCCAGCAATTTTTGTTGAATTTTCCAACCATCCCAGTCGTCTTCAGCCATACCGTCTTCAATAGAAATAATAGGATACTTATTGACTAATTCCAACAAATATTCCGCTTGTTCTTTTGAATTGCGTTTAGCTGCATCGGGACCTTCAAAAATAGTATAATCATATACACCGTCTTTGTAAAATTCAGAAGCGGCAGGGTCTAAGGCAATACCTATATCTTTGCCCGGTTTGTATCCGGCCTTTTCAATAGCTGACAAAATAGTTTCCAATGCATCTTCAATGCCTTTAAAATTGGGTGCAAAACCACCTTCATCACCGACAGCAGTAGATAAACCTCTACCTTTTAATATTGATTTTAAGTTATGAAATACTTCCGTTGCCATTTTCATAGCTTCGGCAAAATTATGAGCGCCATAAGGCACGATCATAAATTCTTGAAAAGCAATAGGAGCATCTGAATGCGAACCGCCATTGACAATATTCATCATAGGAACCGGTAAGGTTTTTGCACCCACACCACCGATATATTTGTATAAAGGCATCTCTTCTTCAATAGTAGCTGCCTTAGCCGCAGCCAAAGAAACCCCCAAAATAGCATTAGCACCCAACTTAGATTTGTTTTCTGTGCCATCAATTGCAATTAAAATACGATCTATTTCCAATTGATTTTGAACTTCTTGACCAATCAATTCGGCTGCAATAATGGTATTAACATTATCGATCGCCTTAAAAACCGATTTTCCCATATAGCCTGTTCCGTTATCCCGCAATTCAACGGCCTCCAATTGACCTGTAGATGCGCCGGAAGGAACTGCTGCGCGACCTAAAATACCATATTCTGTAATGACATCGACTTCAACCGTGGGATTACCGCGGGAGTCAAAAATTTGTCTTGCTTTGATATCTGTTATTAAACTCATAGTATAAATTTTTATGTAAAATTACAAAATTTAAAAGCCGTTTGCTAATTGCAAACGGCTTTTAATGTAAAAATATTATTAAGAAATTATTCAGCTGATTTCTCTTCTGATTTTTCTGCAGATTCAGGAACTTCAGGAGCTGCTTCGGCGGTTGTTTTTTTCTTTCTTCTTCGTCTTGTTTTCTTTTTACCGGCTTTTTCTTCATTGTAAGTCGGATTGTAATCGACAAATTCTATCATAGCCATATCTGCATTATCACCTAATCTGTTTCCGAGTTTGATGATGCGCAAATAGCCACCGGGGCGGTCAGCAACTTTAGTCGATATTTCTCTAAAGAGCTCTGTTACAGCATCTTTGTCACGCAAATAGCTGAACACAACACGTCTATTATGCATAGTATCATTTTTAGATTTTGTAATCAAAGGTTCTAAAAATACACGCAATGCTTTAGCTTTTGCAACTGTTGTATTAATTCTTTTATGTTTCACCAACGAACTACCCATATTAGCCAACATAGCTTTTCTGTGCGCTGATTTTCTTCCTAAATGGTTAAATTTCTTTCCGTGTCTCATAACCTATATCTTCTATATTATTCTTCTAATTTATAATTTGAAAGGTCCATACCGAAAGTAAGGCCTTTTTTATCAACCAATTTTTCTAATTCGGTCATTGATTTTTTGCCAAAGTTTCTAAACTTCATCAAATCGGATTTATTGTATTGAACCAATTCGCCCAAAGTTTGCACATCAGCAGCTTTTAAACAATTTAAAGCCCGAACCGATAAGTCCAAATCGACTAATTTGGTTTTCAACAACTGACGCATATGCAAGGATTCTTCATCATAACTTTCGGTATCTGCAGTCACATCGTCATCTATTGAGATGCGTTCATCAGAAAAAAGCATAAAATGTTGAATCAAAATTTTGGCAGCTTCTGTTAGGGCATCTTTTGGATGAATAGAACCATCGGTATCAATCTCAATGATTAACTTATCATAATCCGTTTTTTGTTCTACCCTAAAATCCTCAACGCTATATTTCACGTGTTTGATAGGTGTGAAAATAGAATCTAAGAAAATTGTTCCAAAAGCAACATCCTGTTTTTTATTTTCATCAGCATTAACATAGCCCCGACCCTTTTCGATGGTAAATTCAAAATTTAGACTTTTTTTAGGGTCTAAATTCATAATGACCAAATCGGGATTTAAAACTTGGAAACCTGAGATAAACTCTTGCAAATCACCGGCAGTTAATATTTCCTTGCCGGAAATCAAGACTTTTACGGTCTCACTATCGATCCCATCAACTTGATTTTTGAACCGTATTTGTTTTAAGTTTAAAACAATTTTGGTGACATCTTCAACGATACCGTCAATAGAAGTGAATTCGTGATCAACACCTTCAATACGTAAAGAAGTAATCGCATATCCTTCAAGGGATGACAGCAACACACGTCTTAGGGCATTGCCAATGGTCAAGCCATATCCGGGTTCCAGCGGTTTGAATTCAAATTTTCCGGTGTAATTATCAGTATGAATCTGAAGAACTTTATCCGGTTTTTGAAAATTTAATATTGCCATAAATATTTTATTATTATTTAGAGTATAACTCGACAATCAAGTGTTCTTGAATGTTTTCAGGAATCTGAACACGTTCAGGTCGGTTTACAAATTCACCTTCCATTTTTTCAGGATTCCATTTTAACCATTCATAACTTGATTTATTTTGATCTAAAGAATCGTTAATCACCAATAATGATTTTGATTTTTCTCTGACACCTACCACGTCGCCGGGGTTTACTTGGTAAGAAGGGATATTAACCACTTCACCGTTAACAGTGATATGTCTGTGAGAAACTAATTGACGTGCGGCTCGTCTGGTGGGCGCCAAACCAAAACGATAAACAACATTATCGAGTCTGGATTCTACCAATTGCAAAAGGACTTCCCCTGTATTACCACCTTGACGGGATGCTTTTTCAAATAAGTTTCTAAATTGTTTTTCTAAAATACCGTAAGTATATTTCGCTTTTTGCTTTTCAGTTAACTGAATGGCATATTGTGATTTTTTACCTCTTCTTCTATTATTTCCGTGTTGTCCGGGGGGATATTTTCTTCTTTCAAAGTGTTTATCCTCACCATAAATAGCTTCGCCAAATTTTCTGGCAATTCTTGTCTTTGGTCCTGTATATCTCGCCATAATTCAATAATTTATTATACTCTTCTTCTTTTAGGTGGACGACATCCATTATGAGGAATGGGTGTTACATCAATTATTTCAACTACCTCAATACCACTATTATGGATAGTTCTAATGGCAGATTCTCTACCATTACCGGGTCCCTTGACGTAAACTTTGACACGTCTTAAGCCTGCTTCATAAGCAACTTTAGCAGCATCTTCGGCAGCTACTTGTGCAGCATAAGGGGTGTTTTTCTTAGAACCTCTAAAACCGTTTTTTCCGGCAGAAGACCAAGAAATTACTTCTCCTTGTTTATTAGCAAGAGAAATAATAACATTATTAAAGGTTGCTTGTATGAAAGCTTTGCCATTAGGCTCAACTTTAACCTTTCTTTTTTTTGCTTTAGCTGATTTATTATTCTTAGCCATAATATCTACTTACTTTTATTTAGTTGCTTTTTTCTTGTTGGCAATAGTTTTTCTTTTCCCTTTTCTTGTACGAGAGTTATTTTTGGTTCTTTGTCCTCTTAAGGGTAAGCCTAATCTGTGTCGGATACCTCGGTAACTACCGATGTCCATCAAACGTTTGATATTCAATTGCACTTCAGAACGCAATTCTCCTTCGATTCTGTAATTGGCAATTGCTTGTCTGATCCCTGCAATATCGGCATCATTCCAGTCTTTTACTTTTTTATCTTCATCTACGCCGGCTTTGGCCAAAATTTCTTTGGCTCTTGAATTGCCTATACCGTAAATATAGGTCAAGGCTATAACGCCGCGTTTATTCTTTGGTAAATCTACCCCTGCTATTCTTGCCATAATTATCCTTGTCTTTGTTTATGTTTCGGATTCTTTTTATTAATAACATACAAACGTCCTTTTCGTCTGACAATTTTGTCTTCAGGACTTCTTTTTTTTATTGATGCTCTTACTTTCATCTGTTTATTTTTTATTTTAACACTACGGTCAGATATAAGATTTGATGATTACAAAATCATTTCCTTATAGATTAAATGATTTTTACTCAAAACGGTTTCATATCTTTTTAAATTTGACGATTGTATTTTAAAAAATGCAATCGCAATAATTTTTAATATCTATAGGTTATTCTTCCTTTAGTTAAGTCATAAGGACTTAATTCAACTTTTACTTTATCGCCGGGTAAAAGTCGAATGTAATGCATTCTCATTTTACCGGATATATGAGCTGTGATCACATGACCATTTTCGAGCTCTACTTTAAACATTGCATTAGACAATGCGTCTTTGATGATGCCATCAACTTCTATTGCGGGTTGCTTTGCCATATTTGGTTATTTTTTTCGTCCGGATTTCATCAAGGAATCGTAATGACGATTCAATAAATAAGCCTCTGCCTGTTGTATGGTATCCATAGCAACGCCAACTAAGATTAATAGTGAGGTGCCACCATAAAACATAGCCCAGGAGATTTGCATACCGGGGAACAAATAATAAGCAAATTTAGGAAAAATTGCTATCAACGCTAAAAAGATAGAACCCGGTAAGGTTACTTTAGATAAAATATCATCTAAATAATTAGCTGTATCTGTTCCGGGTCTCACCCCGGGAATAAATCCATTACTTCTTTTTAAATCTTCAGCAATTTTAGTCGTCTGAACTGTAATAGCCGTATAAAAATAAGTAAATATGATAATCAAAATAGCGAATACAACATTGTACCAAGGGTCAAACATATTGCCAAAAGTGGCTTTTAGGCTCATCGCCCAATCAGAATCGGACAAGGAAGCTAACATGCCGGGAAAAAACATCAATGCTTGTGCAAAAATGATAGGCATAACGCCTGCAGCATTCAATTTTAAAGGCAAATATTGTCTGGCTCCAAATATATTTTTTTCATAGCCTCCACCAACAGTCCGCTGGGCATATTGTACCGGAACAGGTCGATAAGCTTGCACCAACATAATACTGGCTGCTATAACTAGTAACCAAACTACTATTTCAAATAATAAAACCATCGGGCCACCATTTTGATTGGTTACTCGGTAAGCAAATTCTTGTAGAAATGCAGAAGGCATTCTGGCAATAATCCCTACCATAATTAATAATGAAATACCGTTCCCGATTCCTTTATCCGTTATTTTTTCACCAAGCCACATTGCAAAAATAGTTCCTGCAGATAAGATGACAACTGAAATCGTAACAAACAACCAAGTTTGTTCAATTAAGAAAGCGCTCTTTGGCAATTGGTTATATAAATTATAAACATAACTCGGGCCTTGAATCAAAGTTACAGCAATGGTCAACCATCGGGTTATTTGTGTAATTTTTTTATGACCACTTTCTCCGGCTTTTTGTAATTTTTGCAAATAAGGGACTGCTATCCCCATTAATTGCACAACAATAGAAGCTGAGATATAAGGCATAATACCCAAAGCAAAGATAGAGGCTCTTGAGAAAGCACCACCGGTAAATTGGTTTAACAAATCTAACAATGTATTATCAGCGGTTTGGTGTTGCAAATTGGCCAATTGCGTCGGATCTATACCGGGCAATGAAACTTGAGCGCCAAAACGATATACCAAAATTAAACCCAGTGTAAAGATTA
>WGDF01000156.1 GCA_015493405.1 Flavobacteriaceae bacterium | reverse complement strand
GAATTATACCAAATACTGCAATTGCGTAATGAAGTCTTTGTAGTAGAGCAAAACTGCGTATATCAAGATGCCGACGGTAAAGATTACGTAGCCTATCATTTGTTTCTAGAAAAGGATAATCAAATCATCGCTTATGCGCGTTTGTTTAAATCCGGTGCTTATTTTGACAAAGCTAGTATCGGTAGGGTAGTGGTGCATCCGGATTACAGAAAACAAAATTTGGGTCAAAAATTGATGCAAAAAGCCCAACAATTTATGACAGAAACTTTGAAAGAAACTACGATTGAAATCAGTGCGCAAACTTATCTGCTAAAATTTTATAATGATTTGGGCTTTAAAGAAACAGGCGAAGTTTATTTAGAAGATGGCTTGCCACATATCCGAATGATTTACGGTTAAAAAAACAAATTCTTAGATAATTTTAGACCTACTAGTTTTGAAAACCTAGTGTCATGTCAAGCATATTATTGTCATACCAAGCACTTGTTCTTTTTGCCAATAACTGCGTTAAAAATTTTAATCATAGCTGCGGCTACGATTAAAATTTTATACTTTGCTCTTGACAAAAATAACTTCGGATTTTACGTCATAACATACTTGACATGACACTAGTATATCTGTAAATAGTTGTAAATCAATGCATAAAGACCTAGCAGGTTTTAAAAACCTACCAGGTCTTGTTGATAATTAAAATTATTATTTCCGTTTCTTATTAAAATTACGTTTAGGTTTCGGCAATTTAGACACCGTATTGTTTTTAATCTCAATATTATCTTGGTCTTCATCAGTATCGTAAATCATTTCAAAATCTATTTGTTTTTTCTCGGGATTGGTTTTCTTCACTTGTACAATAACTACATCACCGAGTTGATATTTTTTGCCGGTGATTTCGCCTACCATCGCATATTGATCTTCATCATAATAATAATAGTCATCACGCATTTCGGTACGTCTAACTAATCCTTCTACTTTGTTGGCGGTTAATTCTACATAAATACCCCATTCGGTTACACCGGTAATAACGCCTTCAAAGGGCACATCTTTAAAATCGCGAATATATTTGGCTTGCATATATTTAATGGAATCACGCTCAGCACTGGCTGCTTGAATTTCCATATTGGTACTGTGCACACATTTTTTTTCGTAATCTTCACGATTAGGCGACGGTTTTTTATCGAGGTAGTTTTGCAACAAACGGTGCACCATCACATCAGGATAACGCCGGATTGGTGACGTAAAATGCGTGTAATAATCAAATGCCAAACCATAATGTCCACGGTTATCAGTCGTATAAATAGCCTTACTCATACTGCGTATGGTTAAGGTTTCGAGCATGTTTTTTTCCGGCTTGTCTTGAATGTCTTGTAACAAACCGTTAATAGATTTAATAATTGTTTTTCGTGATTTTAAATCCAATTTATAGCCAAATTTTTGAACTATATTATTCAAATCTTGTAATTTTTCAGGAGCGGGATCATCATGAACGCGATAAACGAAAGTCTTCTCTTTGGGTGGTAATTTTTTAGTAACAAATTCGGCTACTTTTCTGTTTGCCAATAGCATAAATTCTTCAATCAGCTTATTAGCATCTTTACTTTCTTTAAAATAAACTTCAACCGGATTGCCTTTATCGTCCACTTTAAAGCGTACTTCTATGCGATCAAAACTGATAGCGCCTTTTTTAAAACGTTTTTGTCTCAATTTTTTGGCTATACCATCCAGCAAGTGAATTTCCTCTTTAAAATCGCCCTCAGCACCTTCTATGATTTCTTGGGCTTCTTCATACGTAAATCGTCTATCGGAATGCGTTATGGTTCTGCCATACCATTCTTGATAAACTTTGCCGGTTTCATCCATTTCAAACACAGCCGAATAGGTCAATTTATCTTCGTGTGGTCGCAATGAACAAAGTTCATTGGACAAAACTTCAGGTAGCATCGGTACAACACGGTCCACTAAATAAACCGAGGTCGCCCGATCGTAAGCTTCTTTGTCTAAAATAGTATCCGGTTTGAGATAATGTGATACATCAGCAATATGAATTCCTATTTCGTAATGACCATTCTCCAGTTTTTGAATTGATAAGGCATCATCAAAATCTTTGGCATCCAAGGGATCTATAGTAAAGGTTGTAACCTGTCGCATATCACGCCGTTTTTTGATTTCTTTTTCGGTGATTGTCTTAGGTAAATTATCGGCAAATGCTTGTACTTCGGGATCAAATTCGTAAGGTAAATCATACTCATCCAATATAGAATGAATTTCTACTTCGTGATCACCGGGTTGCCCCAATACTTTGACAATTTTTCCCAAAGGACTACCTACTTTTTGAGGCCAGTCATAAATTTCAACAACTACTTTCTCGCCGTTTTTGGCCCCGTTAAAATAATCCTTGCTGACAAAAATTTCCTTATACATCTTAACATCATCAGGATCGACAAAAGCATAGTTTTTAAACATTTTGACAATGCCCGTAAAATGTGTTTTGGCGCGTTCTATAATTCGGACAACTTCTCCTTCCGCTCTTTTTCCGGGTTTTTGTTTAACGATTTCAACTTCAACCATATCACCGTTTAAAGCTTTATTTAAACGATAATTGGGAATAAAAATATCATTTTCAAGTTCTTCTACAATAGCAAAGCCGCTCCCGTTATTGGTCATATCAATAACACCGAGATATAATTTTTTTTGGATGATTTTATATTTGCCGCGAGACGTTTGTTTTATTTTCTTTTGTTTTTCAAGCTTTTTCAGGTCCTTTTGTATTTGTTTTCTTATTTGTTCAGAATCAAATTCCAATTTGGAAGCTATTTGCTTATAATTGAAAGATGTGGTAGGTTCTGCACCTAAAATTTGTAATATTTTAATCAATAATGATTCATTCTTTTTTTTCATATATTTCATATTTATGCCTACAGGCTTAATATTCAGTGCAAATATACGGCTTTATATAGTTGTTATTCAAAAGTTAAGCGTTAAAAGTTAGTAAAAAATTATAGTTAGGCAAAATGAAGTAAATAAATAAAAGTTTCAAGTTTTATAAAAAATGAAATTAAAAGTTTTAAACACTTATTATATTATATTTTTTGTTTTTTAATTAATTTTAAAAGAAGCATATCTATGTATATAGCTTGTTCGTTTGGTTAATTATTGCAGTAGATTGTATTATATCATTCACTTTTAATGAGATATACTTAGAACAGAATATTCATTTAATGTAAATTTAATGTTAATAAATAATTACAATAAAATTTGGTAAAACCGAATTTATTTACAATATAAAAGTGGTTTGGAATATCCAAAAAAAATAAAGTTTATCTTTTAAAAACTTATCAACAATCCGGACTTTTATAAATGTTATGGTTATTTAGACTTATTAACACTTATTAACAATTCTGTGAATAAGGGTTTGTTTTTAAAATTTCAGGTTGACTAATTGGTCTTTTTATTGCTGTTAATTATAAGTAACAAATGCCATTTGTCATATTTTATAAGTCTTTATTTCTTATATTTGATTTTTCATCAATATTTATAATTTTGAATAGCTCCGGGCATTTTATTGATAATAAAGAAATATATAGGCTACTTTGGATTGATTTTATCAAAGGAGATATGATTTCTTTTAGAAAAATTTATGCCGATTTTTATCCCTTACTTTATAATTTTGGTTCTTTGTACCTCGATAAAGAAGACATTGAAAACGCTATTCAAGATTTGTTTCTTTACATTTTACAAAGGCGTAAAAATATCAAAAAAGTTGAGAATGTTAAGGCTTATTTAATTACAAGTTATAAACATCGTATTTTCAAAATTCTAAAATCTAAGAATGTAAGCTTAGAATCTTTAGAGCCACAGATAAAAATTGAAACGCAAGATAATATTTGGGAAGATTTATTAAAGAAAATCATCAATAAGTTGACCCCTCGTGAAAAAGAAATTGTTGAATTAAAATATTATCAAAATTACCGCAATAGAGAAATAGCATCTTGTTTAAATATTGAATATCAAACAGTTAGAAATATACTACATCATGCTATTCAAAAAATGCGTTTAATTTTAACCGAGGTAGATCCTTCTTATTTATAATTTTTTTTAATTCATATAGTACAAAATCGTTTTTTTTATCTCTATTATAGTAAAAGCGTAGGTCATTTTATGGATTTTAAGCAACCCCAAATTGATGAACAGTACATCAAACTTTTAGAACAGTCAAATTTAGATTTAAAAGAAAAAACCAAGATTTTTACTTTCAAAAATATTTTGACTTATTCCGGTATTTTTATATTGGTTTTTATTTTGGTATATACTATTACCGGTTTAAATCGGCCGGCTATTGTTTTTAAAGGTAAATTAGAAGCAGTCCGTTTTTCACCGGATAAATTATTATTGGAATACCATCGAAAATTTTATAAAATTCCTTTAAAAGAATCAAAAAAATGGCTTTTAAGTCAAAATTGTATGTTAACGGTCTCTGGCGATAAAATGCAATTTGACCGAATTTCAGACGAAACTTCACCGGATTTTGGTTTGTTCAAATTGTTTATTCCATCAGGCAAACATTATAATTTAATCTTATCTGACGGCACTCATATTTTGCTCAATGGCAATTCACAAATCAGTTTTATCGATCAACATATAACGGATCAAATAAATGTCAAACTTCAAGGTGAAGCTTTTTTTAAAGTCGCTCATAATACGGCCGCACCTTTCAAAATAAAAGCTTCGGAAATGCTTGTAAAAGTTTATGGCACAACTTTTAATTTGTCTAATTATGCATCGCAAAAATATACTCAAGTTGCCCTACTCAAAGGATCCGTCAAGGTTGAAACACCTGAGCAATCCCAATTTATTGTTCCCGGACAGCAAGCGGTTTTGAATAGCAAACAAAAATTAGAAGTTAAACCGGCTGATTTTACCCAAATAACCGCTTGGATCGATAATAGTCTGTATTTTAAATCGGAACGATTAATTGATATTATTAATAAATTGGAAAACCGCTATCAAATCCATTTTATTATTCCTGATTTAGCTTTACAAAATTTAAAATTTACAGGAAAAATAAATAAAAATGATGATTTATTGCAATTTCTAAAAATATTGGAATACACGGAAGGTATAAAATATACCATAAAAAATAAATGCGTAACTTTAACCAAAAACCATCAGTAAAACTATGAAAGTTAAATTGATACAGATAAAAAAACAGCAGCTACTTACTTTGTGGTTGATGTTATGGCTATTGCCGTTATCGGCCCACAGCTATTCAACTCATGCCAATTTGTTAAACCAAGAAAGCATTACCTTGAAACAAACCTTAAGTATAAAAGAGTTATTTGACTACATCACCAAGCATAGTGCTTATAACTTTTTTTATAATGCCGATTTGCCCGAATTAAATCAAAAAGTTTCTATTGATGCTTCAGAAGTCAAAGTCAAAAAATTACTTCAAACGGCTCTGAAAAATACCGATTTAGAATTTACAATTCAAAAACAAAAAATTCTGATTAGAAAAAAAATAAGCTCAGGTGCCTTAAGTTCCAAAAAGATTCAAGCTTTGACACAACAAGTCAAAAATGTTCGAGGTACTGTGGTTGATGAAACAGATATGGGTTTGCCCGGTGTGGCAGTAGTCATAAAAGGCACAAAAACGGGAACAACTACTGATTTTGACGGCAAATATAGCATTGAAGCATCACCGGATGACATTTTGGTATTTTCCTTTATGGGATATGCCAACAAGGAGATTAAAGTCGGTAATCAAACCAAAATAGATGTCAAATTAGAACCGTCCAAAAATGTATTGGATGAAGTTATTATTGCCGGTGTGGCATCCGGAACGTCCAAGAAAAAAATGTCGGTTTCTGTTACAAAAGTTAAAGCCAACCA
>WGDF01000155.1 GCA_015493405.1 Flavobacteriaceae bacterium | reverse complement strand
CCCGCCTTCAGTTTATTGGGGTAGATTTAAATAATCACTATAAAGGGCTCGCCGGACTTTACAAATTGAGTCGTTTATTACAAAAGGAAAAACCCGATTTTGTTGCCGATTTACACGATGTATTGCGCACTAAAATTTTGCGCTCTTTTTTTAAAATAGCCGGTTATAAAGTGGCAGTTATTGATAAAGGACGACAAGAAAAAAAAGCTTTGACACGCTCCCGATATAAAATGTTGAAACCTTTACGAACCACCCATGAACGTTATGCCAACGTATTTGAGCAGATTGGTTTTCCGGTTGATTTACAGCAATTTGTAAGCATAAAACCTGAATTGTCAGCTTCGGTTCGGTTGTTTTTAAATCCTTTTGAAGGTCAAAAATTGGTAGGTGTAGCCCCTTTTGCAGCACATAAAGGCAAACAATATCCGATAGAAAAATTAAAAGTGGTTTTGAAGCTGGTTTTAGAACGATATCCACAAGCCGATTTTTTGTTATTCGGAGGGCCTGATGACAAAGTTGCATTGGAGACCTTAGAGGCTTTGGATCGCAATAGAATTGTCAATACGGCGGGACTTTTTCAATTTGAGGAAGAATTGCAATTAATCAGCCGGTTAAATTTGATGTTGAGTATGGATTCGGGAAATGGTCATCTGGCTGCTTTATTCGGCGTGCCGGTAATTACTATTTGGGGCGCTACGCATCCTTATGCAGGCTTTGCTCCTTTATTTCAAACTGAAGATTTACAATTATTACCGGATTTAAATCGGTTTCCGCAATTGCCCACTTCTATCTACGGTCAAAAAATCTTCGATTCTTTTGAAGAAATATGGGAAAGCATTCCTCCGGAAAAAGTAGCGGATAAAATTATAAAAAATCTATAATTTTAATGTTGATTCATCAAATCCAAGAATTCTTTTCTTTTATTTTTGGATAAGGGAACGGTCTCCTGATCCATCAATTCTATATAACCTTCATTTAAATAGCCGGTAACATATTTTAGATTGATAATATGAGAACGGTGAGTTTGAAAAAAATGATTGTTTTTAAGCACTTCGGCAAATTTCCCCAAATTATAAGAACTCAGAAATTCTTTATGATTACTACAAATTATTTTGGTATAACCATCGGCGCCTTCCAACCGAACCAAATTTGAGATTTTGATAAACGTGAAGCCGTCTTGAGTCGGAATGCTAATGGTATTATTTTTTTGGGTTAATAAATCCATCAAAACTTTGTTGTTTTTTTTGGCTACTTTTAACTGAATGTTTTTTTCAGCTTTTGCAATAGCTTCTTGCAGTGCTTCGCTATCAATAGGTTTGACGATATAGCCGATGGCGGCATGACGAATGGCTTCTATAGCATAACTGTCATAAGCCGTTACAAATATAATTTCAAACTCAGGATCTTCAAAAAGAGATAAAACATCAAAACCACTGAGATTAGGCATCGCAATATCCAAAAACACTAAATCAGGTTGCATTTCTTTGATGCCGACGACTGCTTGCTCGGGATCTTGATAAGAGGCTAAGATATTTAATTCGGGAAAATTTTTCTCAATTTTTTTTTGCAACATTTTTAAAGCTTTAGCTTCGTCATCTACTAAGATACAATTAATCATAATCTGGTAATTTTGAGTTTAACAATGGTGTTGTAAGGTGTTTGTTGGTCCTTTTTGGCGTCGATTAATTCATAGGTAATGCGCCATTTTTCTGATAAATTTAATAAATTGATACGGTCTTTTAAGATTTGTGTTGAGCGCGAACGGTGTTTTTTTAATGAGTTTTGGTTGATTTGCTTGGATTTTTCCAGGCCGATGCCATCATCTTTGATCACGATTTCATAAGTGCGTTTGCTGTGGTAAATAAATTCGAGGCATATGGTGCCTTTCCCTTTTTTATGAAAAATACCATGATTTACGGCATTCTCCACTATGGGTTGTAAAAGTAAGGTAGGAATTTCAGTTTGTGACAAATTTAACCTGGGATCTAAATGAAAGCAAAAATCAAATTGTGAGCCGAATCGCATTTTTTCCAGATTGAGATAGGACTTTAAAAGATTGATTTCTTCTTCCAATTTGATGGTTTTCTTTCTTGAAAATTCAAAAATCATCCGGATTAATCGAGAAAATTTAACGAGATAAGTTTCGGATTTATCAAAATTTTGATCATTGATATAATATTGAATGGCATTTAAAGAATTGAACACAAAATGCGGATTCATTTGACTTCTTAAGGCATGCAATTCAAATTCTGCCATTTGTTTTTGGGCAATCAGTTTATTTCTTTGTTTCTTGAGTTCCTTGCGTCGTGTCGTAAATCCAATGATAAAAATAAGGCTTAAAATAAGACTGACCAATAGAATTTTTGCCCATGTCGTTTGCCACCAAAGCGGTTTGATGGTAAAATGATAAGATTTTTGTAATTCTTGACCGTATGGATTGATAACTTTGATTTTAAATATATAATGAAGGGGTTCTAAACTGTTAAAATTGATATTTTGCGAATTGATTTTGATCCATTTTTTTTGTACCGGCAAAAGCTGATAAGAAAATTGATTGTGTTCTTGCCCCGAATAATCAATGACGCCGATATTAAACAAAAGGTTATTGTTTTTTTGATAAATAACTTTGTTATGAAGGCTGTCCAGATGCTGATTATTATATTTGATGGCTTTAAAATAAATTTTTTGGAGGGGTAAATTGGCCGCTTGATTTTCGGTAACAGTCGCAACACCGCTAAAATTAGAGGTAAATATTTTATGTTTAAAAACAACGACATTATTGATATGATCTGAGATAAGACCGTCCGTTTTGCGCATGATTTTATTAAAAACAGGTCGATTTACACGGTATTCAAAGTGCAATAAGCCTTTTTGTGTACCCAGCCAAAATTGATTGTTTTTAACAAATATATCGTTGATTATCAAGTTTTTAGTCTCAGGTATAAATTCGAAATGATTGGGGCTTTTTTCAATATAGGCGCCTAATCCATCTGTCCCGACTATTACTTTATGGTCTATCTGATTTAGGGATAAAATCGGTAGGATTTCTTTAGATACAAATTTTATCTTTTCTATTTTCCCGTTATGTAATTTGAACAATCCGATGGGCGTCCCTGCGATGATGTAGGGGGCTTTATAAATCATGGTATTAACACCTTCCAAGTGGTAAGTTTGTCGTAATTTCAGCTTGGGGTCAAATTCTGATACAACAGCGCGCTCACTGATAGCATAACCCTTTTTTATTTGAATCACCTTTTTTCCTATTCTGTAATATTCGGTAATTTTCCCATTTTGTTTAACAAGGGTGCTGGTATTGGCCAAAATGCCGAAATTAGCATCGTTTTTGTAGAGCATATCGAAGAAATAGTCATTGTTTTTTACAAACATTTTGAATTGATCTTCTTTAGCATCATATTGATAGATTCCTTTGTTTAAAACAGCGGCAAAGATTTTTCCATGCATCAATTTTAAGAATTGAACCGGTCGCCGGGTCAGATATGTTTTCCCTGTGAGACTGTTGACCGGAAAAAAATAAATCCCTTTGGCATAAGTGGTGCCCCAAAAATTACCCTGACGGTCTCTAAATATGGTAGACAGATTGAGTTTTTGGTCAAATACGCGTATATTTTTCAGTTGATAATTACGATCTAAGGTCGCCCAATAATTTTCACTGGAAATCTGTATGTCTTGACGTGTAGCCAAAAAACGGGTAAAAATATGCGGCTTAAAAAACTGTTGATTCTGGAGTTTGTAGGTTTTAAACCGGTTAAGATTGAGAATCAAAAATCCATTTTGCGTATTTAAAAGCATGAGACTATCATTGATTTGACCGTTCAAAAAAAAGCCTGTATTGGATAATTTAGTTGAAAATAAATTTTTATCCTTTACATCTTTTAAACTTATCAAAATCTCTTTTGGATTTTTTGAATTGCGTTCGGCAATAAAATAGGCCGCTTTAGGATGCATGATTTTGATAGGCATGTTAAAAGCATTATTGATATGATACTTGGGCAAAGCGGTCCATTTTTGATCAATCAATTGGTAATTATCATTATAACTTCTAAAAGCAACAGTCTTTAAATTGGTGGAAATAGTAGTCGGATATAGAAATTCATTATGTTGGGCTTTGAAACTGTATATTTTATCATTTAATATATAACCGATTTTGTTGGATCGGGTAAAAAACCAAATTTTGTTGTCTTCCGTGATCAAAATTTCCCAGATATCATTACTCGGCAAGCCATTACCAATAGTGAAATTTTTAAAATATGCACCGTCAAATTTAGACAAACCTTTATCTGTGGCAATCCAGATAAAGCCATCATTGTCTTGTAAAATCTTATATACTCTGTTGCTGGGCAGTCCTTGTTCTATAGTGAAATGTTTATAGCCCTGAGCCAAAGTGTTCAGAGCTATAAAAAGGGTCAATACTATAAAACTTTTTTTCATCGGGACAAATTACATAAGTTTTTAAATTTAAGACTTATTTCAATAAGGAATGGCCTATTAGAGGCAAAAAACCGATTTTTTTATCAAAAAAACAAATGTCATTCGATAAAATGATGTTTTCATCACATAAAACGATATTTTGATATTATATAGCTTTGTTTTATTGAAAAACTCGGTTTAACAATTCTTTGTCATTTAATATTTTAAGTTTCATACAAAATAGCTTATTTTTGCCACTAACAATTATTTTAAATTATGAGTTCAACCTTTATTATTATATTTCAATTATTTTTAAGTCTCAGTATATTAGTCGTTTTGCATGAATTGGGGCATTTTTTGGCCGCTAAATATTTTGGCACTAAAGTCGATAAATTTTATCTTTTTTTTAATCCCGGTTTTTCCTTATTCAAGAAAAAAATAGGCGAGACCGAATATGGAATCGGCTGGTTACCTTTGGGGGGGTATGTCAAAATAGCCGGCATGATAGATGAAAGTATGGATAAAGATTTTTTAGATCAAGAGCCGCAACCTTGGGAATTTAGAAGCAAACCGGCTTGGCAGCGGCTTATTATAATGTTAGCGGGTGTTTTTGTGAATATCATTTTAGCCATTGTTATTTATATCGGGTTATCTTATGCTTACGGATCGCAATTGGTCCCTATGAATTCGCTCAAAGGTGGTCTGCAGATTGTTCATCCGGCACTTAAAGAAGCCGGACTAAAAACCGGAGACAAAATATTGAAAATCAATGGAGAACCCGTTAAGTATGCCAATACAGTCGACGCCAAATTAATAGCGGCAAAACAAGTCGAAGTGCAACGCGACGGTCAGGATAAAATCATCAATTTTCCGGTCAATTTTATTGAGAAATTAGTTGAAGGTAAGTCTAAGGGAGGGCATAAAGCTTTAACTTCTATCAGGTTTCCATTTATTGTAGAAAAAACGGTGTCAAAAAAGAATGCAGATGTCTTAAAAAAAGGCGATCAAATTATAGGAATTGACGGTCAAAAAGCTGAATATTTGGATCAGATTAAACCTATTTTGGAGCAACATAAAGGTGAGGCTATTACGGCTACTATAGTGAGAGATGGTCAACCGCAAAAAGTGAAACTTCATATCGACGATCAAGGTAAATTAGGGGTGCAACTCAATGGGGATTTTAAAAAATGGCAAAAATTGGGTTATATTAAAATCGTGAATAAAAAATACAATTTTTTTGAAGCCATTCCCGCCGGTTTGAAACGAACCAAAGAAACATTTTTGAGTTATATTGATCAATTGAAAATGATTTTTAATCCTAAAACCGGTGCTTATAAAGGCGTAGGCGGGTTTATTTCTATTGCGAAAATATTTCCAGACACTTGGGATTGGGGTCGTTTTTGGACCATTACCGCTTTTCTGTCTATTATGCTGGCTGTTCTAAATGTATTGCCTATTCCGGCTTTGGATGGCGGCCATGCGATGTTTACCCTTTATGAAATGATTACCGGTCGCAAACCAAATGAGAAATTTTTGGAATATGCCCAAATTGCCGGTTTCATCCTATTACTGGCTTTAGTGCTCTTGGTTAATGGTAACGACATCATTAAAAACTTTTTTAAATAAAACTTTGCTTAATTTTTTAAGAACCTGCAAGTTATCTTGCAGGTTTTTTATGTCATAAAATCGGTTATTTTGGCATAAGTTTGGGATTTTTGCATAACAACACCAAACAAAATATTCAAAGCCGAATTTACCGTAGATATACGGATTAACCCTCAAATACGTTGTGTTTTTATATTTTTAATTTTTATGCAACTATCTTAACCTGACACATTTTCATTATTATGGATAAGGAATAATTTTTGTAGTTAAGAACTTAAAAAGTGGAAGTCTTTAAAATTCATTATAATGGAAACGCAATCACCACATATTGTTAATTCTAAATTTTATCGCAAATTAAAAGGCGGTAAAATAAAATGTTTATTGTGCCGTCATTATTGCGAGCTCAATGAAGGTCAGACCGGTGTTTGCAGTGTAAATAAAAATGAAACCGGCCAATTGGTCAATCTGGTTTATGGTAAAGTAGCTACTTTGAATATCGATCCGATTGAAAAGAAACCTTTATACCATTTTTTGCCGGGTACAACAGCTTTATCATTGGGCACTGTAGGTTGTAATATGCAATGTTCCTTTTGTCAGAACTGGCAAATCTCTCAGGAGAAAACCGTTTTGCAAAAAGATTTTGTAGCACCTGATCAAATAGTTGATTTAGCCTTGAAATACAAGGCAAAAACGATAGCTTATACTTACAACGAGCCGACTATTTTCTATCCTTATGCTCGAGATATAGCCTTAAAGGCTCGGCAATATGGTTTGAAAAATGTATTTGTTACCAACGGTATTGAAAGTGCGGAAGTGGTTAAAGATATGCCCGGTATTATTGACGCTGCAAATGTTGATTTTAAAGCCTATGATGAAAATTATTACCGGCGCGAACTCAAAGCCCCGTTTACAGTAAGAGAAACCTTGCAATTGATGAAACAAGTCGGTTTATGGGTTGAAGTTACCACTTTGATTATCCCGGGCATTAATGATGTGCCGGAACACCTCAAAAAAATAGCAGATTTTATAGCACAAAAGCTCGGCACTGAAACGCCTTGGCATTTGAGCGCTTTTCATCCGGATTACAAAATGAAAGATCGCAACGCAACTGCTGTATCCAGCTTAGAGCAAGCTTATGATATTGCCCTAAAATCAGGCTTGAAATTTGTCTATATAGGCAATGTCGGAATGCGAAAAAATACGACTTTTTGTCCCCATTGTCATAAAGCTTTAATAGAGCGATTGGGCTATCAAATCTTATCAGATAAAATAACTGACGGCCATTGTCCTTATTGTCATACTAAAATCCCCGGAATATGGAACTAATTAGAAAAGCAGGAAATAGCGGTAAATTTTACCCGAACCAAGCGCGTGAAATTGAACAAATGATAACGACTTGGAATGATATTTTAGATAAAAATGTCGAAGATAAATCGGTTTTTAATCTAAAACCGAAAGCTATAGTCGCCCCTCATGCCGGTTATGTTTACAGTGGTTTTACAGCAAATTTTGCCCATCGAATTTTGGGTGAGCATAAGCCCAAACGTATTGTGGTGGTTGGCCCTTCTCATCATGTGTATGTGCGTGGTATCAGTGCGGGGTACTTTGATGCTTACGAAACGCCTTTTGGTTTGCTCCAAGGGGATACTGCCTATTTAAAAGAGTTGAGCCAATATTTCAATTTTATTTTTGAAGAAGAGGCACACTATTTGGAACACAGCACTGAAACGCAATTTCCTTTTATCAAATATTACGAGCCGAAAGTTAAAATCGTTGAATTGATTTATGGCAATACCGATTATCTCGAATTGGCGGATATTTTTGAATATATTTTGCGTGATCCGGATAACGCTATTGTTGTTTCGACCGATTTGAGTCATTTCCACAATCAGGAAACGGCGCATGAAATAGACAATAATTGTTTGGTGGCATTTGAATATAAAAATTTGGAAATCGGTTTGGAAAAATGTGAAGCTTGTGGAAAAATCGGCCTGAATGGTTTGGTTAAAACAGCTTCTGATTTGTATTTGACGCCCAAAATATTAGATTATCGCACCAGTGGCGATATTACGGGAGATACGTCAAGCGTAGTGGGTTATATGAGTGGCATGGTTTACAAATCTTAATCTTCGGGTTTGACTTTGAGTCCATTGCAAGAGCCACATTTATTATTTTCAAACCAATATATTTTAATCCATTTTAAAAATCTTGGCTTTGATGGTTTGATAGTGATGGCCGTTTAAATTTAAATCTATTATTTCGAAATAGATTTGAGCATCGCTCGTCAATAAATGTTTTTTACCTTTTTGGAAAACACGGTAAGAAATAAGATAACGCCCCAAGCTTTCTTGATGACTCGTTTTTATTAAATGCTTTAAATGGATCGCTGTTAACTTAAGACTATCAGCTGATTGGGTCAATGGTTTAGACTGAAATTTTTTATAGGCTTGTGGATTGAGCCATAATTTTTCTGCATATTGTGCGGTATAAACTTTAAAATCTTTGGTCTGATTTTTTTGTTTCAATAAATTTACCATTTCAAAAAATTGTT
>WGDF01000154.1 GCA_015493405.1 Flavobacteriaceae bacterium | reverse complement strand
ACTTCACCCATAAAATAAATCTCAATATTTTTGTCCTGTTTGATTTCATATTCAGCAATTGCTTGCCTACAAGCGCCACAAGGCGGAATGGGTTGGTCCAATTTATGATTTTCAGATCGTGCCGTAATAGCCATCTGTAAAATTTTTTGATTGGGATATTGCGAACCGGCAGCCCATATAGCGACCCGTTCGGCACACATCCCCGACGGATAAGCGGCATTTTCTTGATTATTGCCGGTAACCACTATATCATTATCTAATTTTAAGGCTGCCCCGACTCTAAAATGTGAGTAAGGTGCGTAAGCCATTTCTCTGATAGCTATAGCTTGTGCCATTAGTTTTTGAATGTCTTCAGGTAAGTCGGATAGTGTTTGATAAACACTTATTTCCGAATATATTTTTATTTTTTCCACTGTTTTATCTTTATCATTTATACCCTCAGGTATGAACGTTTTATTATTTTTGTTCTTTGGAAGCATCTCCACCTTTTGCAAAAGCATCAATGTTAAATGTTAATGAAAAACGCATCGTATTATCCAAAGGAGATCTCAATTTGCCTAAAGAAAAAAGATAAGACAAATCAATAACCATATAATTATATTTGAATCCGGCACCTACCGTAAAGTATTTTCTACGCCCTTTAATTTCACTTTCATGAAAATAACCTGAGCGGATAGAAAAGGCATCTAAATAGGTATATTCAGCTCCAAGAGACCATTGAAACTCTTTCAACTCCTCACTGAAACCGCCGGGAGCATCGCCAAAAGATTGAAAAATACCGGTCATCCAATTAACGTTATCATCTTTACCGGCAATGATATTGCCATTAACATCTCTAATGGGAGGCGTTGGCACCAATAATTTATTGGTTTCAAAGGTCAATCCGACAGTATTGTATTCATCCATCAAAAAATCAAAACCGGCACCTAGTTTTAAATTAGTCGGCAAAAAATCACCTGCATCACTTTTGTAATATTTAATTTTAGGGCCCAGATTTTGCACATTGAAACCCAATCGATAACGTCCTTGAAAATCGGTAAAATCAATAGGGTCAGATTCATAGTAACCCGAAATGTCTACCGCAAAACTTTTGGCAGCTGTAGCATCGGCATTTCCGGTTCCCAATTTTAAATCGGATAATATAAAACGCATCGCAACGCCCATTGAAAAAGATTTGGACAATTTTAAGGCATAAGAGCCATCGATATAAAATTCATTGGGAGAAACAGTTCCGGTATAATTTCCGGAAAAATCAGTCAAGTCAATATCGCCTAATCCAAAATATTTGACACTGATGCCAAAAGCACTCCGATCATTGAGTTTGTTATAGTAAGTTCCATTAATGATCTTGATATCATTGACCAATTGACTCAAATAAGGCGTGTAACTAAAGGCAAACCCCATTTTACTATCGATGCGAACATATTTGGAGGGATTCCAAAATTGTGAAAATGCATCCGGCGTAGTAGCCACACCCATGTCCCCCATACCGGAACCTCGAGCATCACTGGAAATCAACATAAAAGGGACAGCAGTTGTAATGACTCTAGAATCATTAGTTTGGGCCAAAATATTTGAAATCATCAAGAGGCTTATAAGGCTTATATAAATCTTTTTCATCTGTTTTAAATTTAAAGGGTTACAAATTTACAATATTATTATTATAAGATAACTAATTTTTCTATTTTTTGTGCCGATTTACCTGATGGCGTTCTAACTGTTAATTTATAAACATAGACTCCTTTGGCCAATTTATGTCCAAAATCATCTCGCCCATCCCAACTGATATCCCGAGAGAGGAAACCATCTGACATAATAGTTTGACGGTGATGCCAAACCAACTTACCACTAATGGTATAGACTTGAACCATCACATCTAAATTTTCAAAGGGATGGTTGTGATTAAACCAAAATTCGGTATAATTGACAAAAGGATTGGGAAAATTCAATACGTGTTCCAATTTTATAGCTTCCTTTTTTATCACCTGAAAACTGATTTCGGCCGTAGCTGAATTATTATAAACATCCCAAGCTTTGATATGTAAAGTATGCCAGCCCGGTTTTAAGTTAAATAAACGGTAGCGCACCTCGCCCCGCTGGTAAGTATTGTTTGCCGTTTCGTAAAAATCATTTAAAACAAATATCTCTGTTTGATTATCATCGAGATAGGCAGAAATATCATGACCGATGCCGCCGATGGTATTAATGCCATTCTCATCAGTCAGATCGAGTAATAAATAGGGATTGGCATCTGTGATGCCACCTGTTACAAAGTTTCTATCATTCATATAAGCTTTGATAACGGGCGGTTTGTTATCCTCCGCAGCATTTTCATCAACCCCTCCCACTACAATTGATTCATTGTAGCCTATTTTTTCTTCCGTTGCATTGACTGCATAAAAACTCAGACGCCCTTTTCCGTAAGCTAAATCAATATCTTTGGGCACCACAAATTCAAAACTAAACTTGCCATTGGTTACATCAGCTTTGCCTTGAAAAAGTTTCGGCCCGAGTTTTTGAAATTGCAAGGTATAACCATTATTGTCATTATCCAAAACCTCATCCGTTTTATATTTATCAAAAACAATGGGATTGATGATACCGTTAAAACCGGACATCAAGTTTCCGGATGCATCTTGTATTTCTCCTTTGACAATCATATGTTTCAAGGCTTTAAGTGTATCGGTCGGCTGATTGTTAATCGAATTTAAGACAATTTTCGGCTTGGCAAATCCCAGATCGAAACCCGGATCGCCCAAAAAGGCAATATTAAACTTTCCGACGCCTGAAGCCGTATAAATCTTTGCCATGCGCAAAGCTTCAGCAGGATTTTTTATAATATGACCATTCATGCCCGATTCTAATCCAAATAAAGCATTATAAAAATCAGTATTCATATGTTTAGCGTTAGACGTCCAAATTTCTCTAATTGTAGAGACCATT
>WGDF01000153.1 GCA_015493405.1 Flavobacteriaceae bacterium | reverse complement strand
GTATAAAGGTAAAACCAAGGTTTCAAACCGGATATTTACTTCCATATCTTCAAAAATGGTTTGCAAGCGATTGGCTTGTTTTTCATTCGTACAAAAAATAAGGTTGCGGTAACCGGCAGTGGTGTTTTTTTGTAAATTTTCAGTTAGTAAGTCGAAACTTTTGTTAAATGCCGGTTGTGGTTGAATGTCAAATATTACTGAATCAGCCGTTTGAGATGCTTTGTTTTCAAGCAGTTGAAACTTTTCCAATTTTTTTTCAAAACTTTGACCGGCACAAAACAAATCCGAAGGTTGCAAATGTTGGGTTTCGGTTTTGAGTACCGAAAATTGTGCTTGGGCTTTTTCAAATAATTTATCTAAAACGGATAAAGTTGCCGGCCTGTTTTTGAGATAGACAATCGTATTTTTTTTGATGTAATCCAAGAAACTTTGACGGTGTTGGATGCGTATTTTATCAGATAAATTCGGAATAATTTGCACCGATTTCAATTTTTGGTCGGACCATTGGGTTTCGATATCAAAACTCCGGATGCTTTCTACTTCGTCACCGAACAATTCAATGCGATAAGGTTCGTCGTCGCCATAAGAATACACATCTAAAATACCACCCCGAATGGAAAATTCGCCGGGTTTTGTGACAAAATCAACTTGTTCAAAGCCATACTCAAACATCACTTCGAAAAGAAAATCTATTGAAAGTTGGTCTCCTGTTTTAATTTTGAGCTTATGGTTCAACAATTCTTTTTTAACGACGACTTGTTCAAATAAAGCTGCAGCGTAACTCACCATAATTTGCGGTTTTTGGCGAGATTGCAAGTGATTTAATACTTTCGCCCTTTGCAAAACATTGGCATTATCCGTTTCTTCAATCTGATAAGCACGACGATAAGATTCAGGAAAGAAAAGGACTTTATTTTCGCCGATAAGACGTTGTAAATCATTGTAATAATAGGCAGCTTCTTCTTTCTGATCCAAAATCAGTAAAAGTGGTCGGGCTTGTTTGTGGTGCAAACTTGCCATCACAAAACTCAAAGCCGATTCTCGTAAATTTTGAATGCCGATATGAGATGCTTTGTTCAATAAATCATTTAATTCATCGAGCTTTTCGCTTTGGTTATAAATTGATAAAATATCTTGAAGTTTCAAAAAATACAAAAATTTGTGTCAAAGATAGGTCAGATAGAGGAAAGTGCCAAATCAAAATGAGGCTCACAAGGTATAATTTTGATTTTATTTTGGAGCAAGTGATGCTTCAGTTCTTTTTTTAAGCAAAAAATTGATTTCCAAAATTTATTTTGATGCGGAAAGTAACAAAAATTCCGTAAATTCGCTCTCTTTAAAATGAAAGAAAATGGAGAAAAAATTAATTATTATTGCCTTAGGCGGTAATGCTTTGCTCAAAAATGGACAGAAAGGAAGTATTGCAGAACAAAACTTGAATGTTAGAGAAACTTTACGGAGTTTGTTTCCCTTGATAAAACAGGGACATAAAATTATTTTGACGCATGGTAACGGCCCGCAAGTCGGATATATTTTGTTGAAAAATGATGCTGGTCAACAAGTTTACAATATTCCGCAGGTTCCTTTAGATGTGGCAGTTGCCGATACACAAAGTGAAATCGGTTATTTGATTCAAAGTGAATTGTTTAGTCTGCTACGGCAAAATAATATAGAGCGTGAAATTATATCGACCAATACTATGGTAGAGGTATCTCCTAAAGATCCGGCTTTTCAAAATCCTACCAAACGCATTGGAAAAACGTATTATGATCAGGCTGAAGTCCATCAATTAAGGGCCGAAAAAGGCTGGGTTTTTAAAGAAGAGATTAAAAATGGCCGGACCGGCTGGCGCCGTGTTGTGCCTTCCCCGAAACCGGTGGATGTAATCAGTAAAAATACGATTAAAACCTTGGCTGAAAGTGGCGCGATTGTGATTGCTGTAGGTGGTGGCGGTGTCCCTGTTACCATTAAAGGGGATACTATGTTTGGTTCGGAAGCGGTTATTGATAAAGACTTGGCTAGTGCTTTATTAGCCGAACAAATTGGTGCCGAGCAATTTGTGATATTGACAGATGTGCCTTTTGTTTATTTGGATTATGGCACAGACCATCAAAAACCTTTGGATACCATTACTGCAATTGAAGCTGAGAAACTACTTGATGCCGGTAAGTTTGGCGAGGGTAATATGGCCCCTAAAATACAAGCAGCCTTAAACTTTATCAAAAATGGGGGTAAAGAAGTTTTAATTACTGATTTGAATGGCATTAAAAATCAGCAAGGGACTAGAATTGTGGCTTAAATAGGATCTGCTTAAGAGCAATTACCTTGGAATAAATTTCATTGAACATTTACGCTAACGTAAATGGATTATATAACAAAGCCGCCTCAATATGGCGGCTTTGTTTGTTGTTTGTGCGACTATTTATTCATTAATAATGACAAATTCTGTGCGACGATTCATCTGATGTTCTTTTTCAGAACATTTGACACCATCAGAACAGTTGTTGACCAATCGGCTCTCACCAAAACCTTTAGCTTCCAATCGAGATGGGTCAATGCCATGGTCAATAAGATATTGCATCGTTGCTTTGGCACGACGGTTGGATAATTCTAAATTATACGCTTTGGTTTGACGGCTGTCAGTATGTGATTCCATACTGAGTCTTAATTTGGGGTGTGTTTTTAAAAGCGTAACGATTTTGTCCAATTCTAAGGCGGCATCCGGTCTAATCTCTGCTTTATCCAAATCAAAATAAATGGGTTTTAGGCTGAGTTTAACCATTAAAATTCTTTCTTTGTTTGGTTTAATCCAATTTAAAGTGTCGCGTTCCAATTTTTGTTGATAATTAAAGCGTTTGGGCAAATAAAGCGATTTTCGGAATTCAAATTCATAAAAAACCTGTTGGTGCCGCTTGTCAACCGGAACTTCAAATTCAAGACAGCCATTTGGCTTGGTATATAATATAAATCTTTGATTATAGCCATTGTGTCCGTAGATTTTAACCTGAACACTATCGAGTGCTTTCTTGGTGTCATAATCAGCAACACAGACTTTAACTTTTTGTTGTGCTTGTAAAATAAGGTCTTTTCTAATTTTTGAGGTTTTAAGATCATAAGTGTCAAATTTATAATACACCGGATCAAATCCTTTTTTTTCAGCTTTTATTTCATATTCTTTGGCCGGATCGACTAAAAAAGTAAAACGACCATCAAAATATGACATGTTTTGAGCCACTTGTTTGCCTGCGCTATAGAGTTGTAACTTGGTATTTGGAATGACATAGCCATTGTCATCTTTAGTATGTCCGACAAAATAGATTAATGGTTTAAATTTTTCTTTAGTTTTGAACAGGTAAATATCATCAGAGCCTTCGCCACCTAATCGGTTGGACGAAATAAAACCTTCATTATCAGTGGAATTGATGATAAAAGCAAAATCATCTTTGGAGCTGTTATAAGGCAACCCGATATTTTTAAGCATAAAAAATTGGTTGTTTACATAAAAAGCTACGAAAATATCCAAACCACCTAAGCCGGCATGGCCATCCGATGAAAAAAACAGATTGTTGTGAGAATCAATAAAAGGAAAAGTTTCAACCCCTTCGGTATTGATGTCTTTGCCCATATTGACCGGTTCGCCCAAAGTCCAATCGGGATTTACGCTAACTTTGTAAATATCAGATTTCCCTAAAGTGCCGGGCATATCCGAAACAAAATATAAAGTCTTGTTATCAGGACTTAAACAAGGGTGGGCACAATTATAAGTGTCGCTGTCAAAATGTACTTCTTCCGGTTTGGACCAAGTCCCATCTTCATTTTTAAAAGAACGGTATATTTTTAAATTGAAATCTACTAAT
>WGDF01000152.1 GCA_015493405.1 Flavobacteriaceae bacterium | reverse complement strand
TTGGCCAAAATTTAGCTTTACCGGCGCAACAGATTAATCGGGTTCTGGTATTACTTCAAGCCGATGCAACGGTGCCTTTTATAGCGCGTTATCGCAAAGAACTAACCGGAAATTTAGATGAAGTAAGGCTTCATCAAATTCAGAAACTTAAAAAACAGTTTGATGAGTTGCAAAAAAGGCAACAAACTATTGTTAAAGCTTTGACGGAACAAAAAATATTGACGGCGGATTTAGAGCAAAAAATTTTAAATACATTTGAAGCCACTGCGTTGGAAGATTTGTATTTGCCATATAAGAAAAAACGCAAAACAAAGGCCGAAAAAGCTCGTCAAACCGGTTTGGAACCCTTAGCCAAAATTATTATGGCACAACGTGCTAAGGATATTTTTTTGACTGCTGCAAACTTTGTTAATGAATCGGTTAAAACACCAGAAGAAGCTTTGGAAGGGGCACGTCATATTATGGCCGAATGGATCAATGAAACAATTTGGGTACGTCATATTGTGCGGCGTCTTTACAGGCAATCCGCTTTGATTAAGACCAAAGTAGTGAAGGCTGAAGAACACAACGAAAAAGCTCAAAAATATCTAGATTATTTTGATTGGCAAGAAACTTTAAGACGCACCCCGTCTCATCGTTTATTGGCCTTGTTGCGGGCTGAAAAAGAAGGCTTCATTCGGATTAAATTAGAAGTTGATACTGATTTTTTGTTACAAAAATTGGGCGATCGTTTGATTAAAAATAATGATGAAACAGCCGGACAAATAAGTTTAGCTGTTAAAGATGCTTACAAACGCTTATTAGCCCCTTCCATAAGTGCCGAAACGCTTAATTTTTACAAAGAAAAAGCTGATGTAACGGCAATCAAAGTTTTTTCTAACAATTTGCGGCAATTATTATTAGCGGCACCTTTAGGAGAAAAACGCGTTTTGGCTCTTGATCCCGGTTTTCGTTCCGGTTGCAAACTGGTCTGTTTGGATCGTCAAGGCAATTTGATACACGATATGGTTATCTACCCACATCCTCCTCAAAATAAGTTAAAAGAGGCCGAAGAGCATTTAAAATATTTGGTCGAAAAATTCGATATGGAAGCTATAGGCATTGGTAATGGCACGGCTTCCCGTGAAACTGAAAATTTGGTCCGGCAAATCAATTTTCATAAGTCGTTGCCCATATTTGTAGTGAGTGAATCCGGGGCATCTATTTACTCAGCTTCACCTTTGGCCGGAGCGGAATTTCCAGATAAAGATGTTACGGTGCGTGGTGCGGTTTCTATTGGGCGTCGGTTGCAAGATCCACTGGCGGAATTGGTTAAAATTGATCCGAAATCCATTGGGGTTGGACAATACCAGTATGAAGTCAATCAAACTTTGCTCAAACAAGAATTGGACGCTACAGTTGAAAGTGCCGTGAATTTAGTAGGTGTTAATGTCAATACAGCAAGTCCGCATCTACTCCGGTATGTTTCCGGTATAGGGGAAAAATTGGCAGAAAATATAGTAAAATACCGAACTGAACACGGTCATTTTCCTGATAGGGCACACTTGAAAAAAGTCAAAGGTTTGGGTGCAAAAGCCTTTGAACAATGTGCCGGTTTTTTAAGGATTAAAAATGGTTCTAATCCTTTAGATGATTCTGCGGTGCATCCCGAATCCTATCCGGTTGTGGCTCAAATAGCAAAGCGATTGTCTGTAGATATTAAAACATTAATTGGTCAAAAAAAACTTTTACAACAGATTGATCTACAGAGATTTGTTAATGATAATGTCGGCTTACCAACCTTAAAAGATATTTTAAAAGCATTGGAAAAGCCCGGCTTGGACGTGCGAAAAAAGGCAACGGTTTTTGCGTTTAGCCCCGATTTAAAAAATATAGCGGATGTCAAGGAAGGTGCTGTTTATCCCGGCTTGATTAACAATATTACCAATTTCGGTTGTTTTGTCAATATTGGAATTAAAGAAAGCGGTTTGGTCCATATTTCTAATATGTCAGATCAATTTGTCAGCAATCCGGCCGATATTGTGCAACTTAATCAACAGGTGCAAGTCAAAGTTATACACTTGGATCTCAGTCGGAAACGGATTGGGCTCTCTTTAGTTTTTTAGCAAATCAATTATTTGAGTGACAGAGGCTTCCGTTTGCGTGCCATCGGTCATATTTTTTAAAGTAAAAACACCTTTGGTTATTTCATCACTTCCGGCTAAGGCAACAAAGGGAATTTGGCGTTTGTTGGCATAGGTCATTTGTTTTTTCATCTTGGCTTTATCCGGATAGAGTTCGGCTTTAATGCCATTTTCTCTTAATTTTTTTATGGCTTTTAAGCTGTAAAGTGCTTCATGTTCTCCAAAATTGATAAATACAATATCAGGCTTAGGCACTGTGACGGATTTAAACAGACCCAGTTCTTCCATCACGAGATAAATACGATCCAAACCAAAAGAGATACCGATGCCGCTCATGTTTTTCAATCCGAAAATGCCCGTCAAATCGTCATACCGGCCACCACCACCGATTGAGCCCATTTGGACACCCTTAGCACTTACTTCGTAAATACTGCCGGTATAATAGTTTAGACCACGCGCCAGGGTGATGTCAAAATCTACAGTGGCTGTTTGCAGTCCTATTTCGGCCAGATTTTTTAAGACGAATTCGATTTCTTCCAAGCCTTTCAAACCGATTTCCGATTCAGTTAGCATGTCCTTTAACAGATTGATTTTGTTTTGATTATCACCTTTAAAATCAAAAATAGGTTTGATGTTATCAATAGATTTTTGGGACAAACCTTTGGCAAGCATTTCTGCCACAACGCCCTCTTGACCTATCTTATCCAGTTTGTCCAAAGCAACGACAAATTCGGTAAATTTATCTTTCTCAACGAGTAAACCGGAGAGACCGGATAAGATTTTTCGGTTGTTAATTTTGAGGGTAACCGGCACTTTCAGAGCGCTAAAAACGGCATCGTAGAGGTTGGCAAAGGCCACATCTTGCCAAAGAGAACGGCTTCCGACGACGTCGGCATCACATTGGTAAAATTCTCTAAAACGGCCTTTTTGCGGTCGATCGGCACGCCAAACCGGCTGGATTTGATAGCGTTTAAAAGGAAAGGTTAAGTCGTTTTGATGTTGCACCACATAACGGGCGAAAGGGACTGT
Source organism: Flavobacteriaceae bacterium (assembly GCA_015493405.1). Classification (GTDB taxonomy): domain Bacteria; phylum Bacteroidota; class Bacteroidia; order Flavobacteriales; family Flavobacteriaceae; genus WGBX01. The sequence goes on along the minus strand of WGDF01000152.1, from coordinate 5,331 downwards.
CAAATCATAGCGCAGGGCTTTTTCCGAAATTTTTGGCGTCAATTTTTTAGCCTCTTTCGTATGCCATAAGTCATCGGAAACTTTGTGAAGAAAATCTCCGGAATTTAAGATTTTAAAAATCAAACGGTCTCCTTCTTCACCATATTTTCCCATCAAAGTAGTCAGATTTTCAAATGAGGGCGTTTCAATCGGTGCAAAGCCGAATAATTCAAATTGTGTTTTGATATGATGAATGATATAATTGCGTTTGGCAATCTGTTCTGATGAAAAATCTCTGGTGCCTTTTGGAATACTAGGTTTTTGTGCCATATAAATGTGTCTTAAAATCGGTGCAAATATCGTTGTTTTTAAGTCAAGTCGCAAGTTTTATTTGAAATGTAAGGTACGTGTTTTGATACTCAGTCTATGTCCGGATAAATCAGTCCAAATAGGGGTAACGATACCATCATAGGCATCTATATTGTTATAATCGCCTGCAAATATTTGTTTTACAGGGGTAAATGCTTGATCTGACAGGCATATAGATTTAAAACTTTTAGCGCCGTCGGTGCTGTAAGATAGCCTTACATCGGTTTGATTATCCTTGTAACGGCTGCGGTCATAATAGACGATATAAATGAAGCCGGTTGAAGGGTCTACAGCCATCCAAGTCAGATATTGATGGGTTTTGGTCTGATCGGTATTGACACGTTTGGGGGGACTCCAAGTTTGGCCGCCATCGCTACTTTTACTGATAAATATATCGGTATCATCGGTACCGTTGCGTTGATCCGACCAGTTGATATAAAGGGTGCCGGCATAGGGACCGTTACTTTGGTCAATACCCAAAACAGGCATGCCGTTGGCTCTGAAAACACCCGGAATATCATAAGCCCAGCCTTGAGGTTGATTGGCAACGACGATGTCTTTATCCAACCAAGTTTTACCGTCATCAGTGCTTTTATCAAAATAGATTTTGTTATGATAAGCCCAAGCCACATATAGCGTTCCCTTTTTATCAAAAACCGGAACGGCCCCTTCTACGGTATTGTCATCATCGAGGCAGTCGCCATCAAATTGGTTGATTTTTAAAGGTTTGGACCAGGTTTGACCAAAGTCTTTTGATTTTGAAAATAAAATACGAGAATGGTCTTCAGGCTTATGACTTTCGTAATGGTCAAATTCGGTCCAAGTTACAGCGAGCTCTCCCGTTAGAGGATGAATGCCAACCCAATGTTTGTCTTGATCGTGTTTGTTGTTGTATCCGATGGCGGTGCCGTCAGTCCAGCTTTTGCCTTTATCGGTTGATTTTTGAATGACAATACAACTTAAAAACTCCTTGCTGCTTCGATTATTTCCGGGAATTGCCAGATGCAAATAATAAATGTTTCCAAATCGATCGGAAGCCAAACAGGGATCACCGAAAACGCCATATTTGGAATGTAAATGGCTGTTTTGCCAATTTAAGCCCCCGTCAAAACTGGTATGGACGTTATTATAGATACTGCCGGCAATAAAATTCAAAGTATCGCTTTTATTGATGCAAATACTAGGTTCTGATAGGCCTGAATAAGGATTGGGATTGCTGATAATTGTAACGACTTTTGAAGTGCTGATGCTTAATTTTTTTTGGAATATTTTTTGCGTAGATTTACACGATAAAAATATAAAGAAAAACAAGCTGATGAAAACACGAATTTTCATAAAAAAATATTTTGGGTCAAAGATATGAAAAAGCTAATTTACATCGTATTATTTTTTGCTTTAACTGCTTTTGCTTGGCATAAATTTTATGTCAGTGTGACAGAAGTTGAGGTTAAACCGCATCAATTGGATATTATTATGCGGGTTTTTCCGGATGATATAGCAAATGTGTTGGAAGACCATTACCATATTCAAGCTGATCTTTCCAAAAAACAGACTAAAATTTTTTTAAAAGATTATTTACAAGCTCATTTTGTCATTACTATTGATGGACAAACTATAGGTTACCGATTTTTGGGCACGACTATGGAAGATAATTTTTTAGTGATTTTATTGCAAGCGGATTTGCCTACGGCGGCACATCAAATCAAAATTAAAAACACGGTTTTACAAGATAAGTTTGAAGCCCAAAAAAATATTGTTCATTTTATCCGAAAGGCCGATAAACAAAGTTTTATTTTAATTAAATCGGATCCTATTGCGGTTTATAAGATAAAATAAATTATTTGCTAAATCGCTACCTCATTTTTTTGATGCGATGATTAAGTTATCGCTATACAATCTTTTATTATCTGCATTAAATTCATATTTAACATCTAATAACAATTGAGATAAATCTAAAATTTTCCAGCTTTTCACTTTATATAAGTGTTTGTTCTTAATAGATTTTTCGACATAGATTTCAAACGAAATGCCAAAATGATGGGCATCTCTTGTGATTTTAAAATCATTAGAAGGTGAGAGGTAAAAACTCCTTTGGGTCGAATCGATGTTATCTATATTGAAAGTTTTGCATTCTAAATAATTTAGCCTGTTGAAGGTGTCAATAAATTCTATATCAGGATAGCCTGTTGATTTCTTTTTACCTGAGATGGTTAGAGGCGTATCGGCTTTATAGTTGTATTTATTAAGTGCTTTTTTCACAAAAGGTTCAATATCATTACCTACTTCATTGGGTCTTGGCCTAAGAATTTTATTTTTATTGAATTCCTTTAAAACATTATTTGCTACCTTTTTTAAGGTGTTAAGTACCTTTTGGTCTTTAGGACATTGCGGGTCAAAAGGAATGACTTTTTTGGCAGCCAATCCTTCAATAACCACAGTTAAAGGTAAGCCTTTTAAAGGTTTTAACATTTGGCTGATGACCCCTTTTAATTCATCTGAAAATTGATTCATAGATTTAATTTAAGTATTTAATTTTTACCCTTTTTAAATAAAACGATTCTATTTGAATTTGTTCCTTTACTATTATTTTTAACGCCCCAAATATTGGCTGTTTTAGTAAATTCTTGTTCATTAATAATGATAGCTTCTGTTTTAAAACCGGATTTGACACCTAATGGCACCACATATTCATCCAATTTGATTTTGCCATTTTTAACTTCCCCGACTTCAAAAGCCACATATCCGCCGGGTTTTGTTATTCTAAAAAGTTCATCAAAAACAGCTTGCATCACTTCAGACCACTGTTCAACTGTTTTTGACATGGTAATTTTCTGCTCTATTTCATCAATGTCGATTCCATTAAACCAACCTCGTAACCAATTGTCTTTGGCATATTGAACAATATTTAAAAATGGAGGAGAAGTAACGGTTAATTGAATAGAATCAGCTGGTATTTCTTTGGTATTTCGGACGTCTTTATTAAGAAAGATAGCAGTTTTATGTGTTTCATTTAATCTTAATCTATCATTAGGTGTAATATCTTTTATCAGTGTTTTAGTTTTACGTAAAATAAGATCTTTGACGTTCCGATAGTCGGGTTTTTGGTTTCTTTTTTGATTTATTTTAATCTGTCTTTCTTGCGAAACAGCTTGATTAGGCGGCATGGTGTAAACTGAAAAAAAACCTTTGGAATGTCCGGTTAATCGATTTGTAGCAACCATTCTAATCCATTTGTCTAAAGCATTTAACGTACCGTTTTTTTCTTTTTGTAGAATATAGCGGCGTAAAGAAACTATTTCACTTTCGGTTTTAGGATGATAAAACATAGATAAATCAATATCCGCTTTTAAGTTTTCTTCAAATGGGATGTTCTCTAAATATTTTTGCAATTCATATAAATCAGGAATCAGAAAGCGTGGTTCAGCAAGAATCTTACTTAAAGGATTAATATCGTTTCCTACAACTTGTCTGTTTAGCAAACCGGCTTCAATAACCGTAGTACCTCGTCCTAAAAAAGGGTCATAGACAAAATCATTTTCTTGGGTTAAATTGTTGATGAAAAAGGCCGGCAATTGGGGTTTAAAACAGGCTCTATAAGAGACTTCGTGAATACTATTGGCTTGCCGTTGTTTGGCCGTCCAAAATTCATTGATGTATTTTTTAAGATGAATACCATTAATTTCGATAGGTTCAATCCGTGTAACAGATGGTTCCTTATCAATATCAAATAATGTATTGGGGGTTTTATTTAAATAAAATTTTTCCAGCGTTTCAATAAACATAAGAGTTGGCTTTAGGCACAAAGTTAGTGATTATTTTAAATAGGATCCTATTGTAGTTTATGAGATAAAATAATAAGCTGTCACAATGATGCAACAGCTTATTATAAAATATGAGGTATTTTGGTTAATTGGTGGGTAAAATATCAAAAGTCGGATATTGTGCCGGCAATACTTTGGGTAATTTGGCCCCATAAGCTTTTTCAATGACATCGCTAAATTTGTTAGCTATAATAGCATAACCTCTAGGTGTGGGATGAACGCCATCTAATCCGAAGACTAAGTTGTCTAAATTTGAACCGTTGAAATAATCGGCTGTGTAAAAAGAGCCATCTTCAATCACCAAGCCTTCTTTCATTTGTTGCATAACAGCAGCCATATCGGCAACCGGCAAGTTTTTACTTGCTGCTATTGCTTGAATCATTTGGTTAAATCCGGAGGCGGCATTTCTAACTTCTGCTATTTCATTCTTAGATAATACCCATTTATCTTCCAATGGAATGGTAACGCCATAGACCATTTGAGGATTATTGGGATCCGGTGCAACACCTATAATAGATTTGGCAGGTAATACAATTAAATCATCTGCTGTTGCTTGTCTGATAGAAGGTAAACCTAAGGCTGATAAATCTGTTAAATATTCATCTGCCATAACCAAGGCATTAGCGCCCAAACTGAAACTGATGGTTCTGGCAGTAGCTTCTTGCGCAGTAATTAGGTTGTTTTGCAAAGCAAGTTGTATGCCACCGTTATATTGGGCATAAGCCGCATTTAAAGCATCAGCTTGTGCTTGACTGGTAACCGGAATCGGTTTGTAAGGAATGGTTGTAAAATAGGGAATGGAAGCAACATCGGGAATGGTTGCGACAACCCCTTTGGCGCCATTGGCAGTCAAGTGATTAACTAATTGTTGGTAAACAGCACCAAAAACATTGACATTGGTTATGTCATCAGGCCCATAGGTTGCAGGGTTTGTATTTCCGGCTGCATTTTGGTCGACCCCTGTTCCACCACTCGTGGCATAGGATAAAACATCATTATTGCCGATCCACAAGGTGAAAAATGTCGGATTTTGTGCTACAGCATCTTCAATTACAGATTTGTTGGCCTCAGATGCCATTCTGACAAAATACGGATTAGCTTTACCCAATGGCAAGTTGGCTAAATCGCCATAACCGGACGCGAGCAAATGAAAAATCTTAGC
>WGDF01000151.1 GCA_015493405.1 Flavobacteriaceae bacterium | reverse complement strand
CAGTTCTTCATCTAAATTGAGTTGTAACAAAGTATATTGATCTACAATATAATGCTTGGATCTATCCGGTGTAAATTCCGTCGGATAACGATCGACTGTTGAGACGCGTATATTATCCATACCACCTTTGAAAAAGTGCATAGCAGAACCACGATACATATAGTTAAAATCAAGCCAAGCATCGCTAACAGGTTGTTTCCAAACCGGATCGATGCTGCTGTCAATGAGTTTTCCATTGATATAAAATTTAGCTACGCCATCTGAAGAGGAACGCGAAATTGCTACGTGAATCCATTCATTGAAATGTAAATTTTCAGGGGCTTGGTCAGACTGCATTGAGGCCACTTGATTGTCGTCTCCGGCTTGCAATTTGCCATATTTAATAGCAAAATCGGCATCCGGATCAGGGTCATTGATAAGGTATAATTCAAAATTGTGACGGCGTTCACCAATACATGCGCCTCCGGCAAACAAACCATTAATAGCATCTTTGTTGCCAATTAAGGCATCAGGATCGACATTAATCCACAGTTCATAGGTCCAATCACCTTCGGGCAATGAACTTAAATCGTTTTGATGACTGCCGCTAAATGCATACATACGTAAATTAGGATCATTAATATCCGAACCCGGCATCACAATATTGACTAAACCATGAACAATCAATTTTCCGGGGTATTCGGGCAAATCTTTCTTTTTACAATTTGAAACCAAAAGGCTTAAACTGAATAAAAAGCATATAGAAATTATCTTTTTCATCTGAATATAATTATTTTATTAATTTAGGGTGCAGGTGTAAACCAACCGTTAATAGCAACATCTTCTCCGGGAACACCGTATTGGGGATTAATTCCTCCAAAAGTATAAAATGGTTTTTGCAAAATTTCCAATTGCTGAGCCGGAATAGGAAAATGCAGTAACGAACCATCTTGTAAACGATCATGGCGGCGCATATCAAAATATTCAATTCCCATTCCCGTTAAGGGCAATTCTATCGTTCGTTCATAATTAATGGCAGCTATCACATCATTACCATTATTAGACACCGGTGCCAAATGACCGCGGTTGACACGGGTGCCGGTATTGATAATAATAGCGGCATCGGCAAAACGATTTAAATGGGTCAAGGCCTCGGCTTTTAATAAATCATTTTCCGCTTTACGCATTAATACAACAGGTGCAAAAAAATGAGCCTGAATATAATTATCAAATCGCGTATAACGATATGTGGACCAACGATATGTGCCACGCTCGGGTCTGTTGTTAGCTGAATTATAAGCAAAGTCTGTAGTTGCGCGTTGATCAACGGAACTCATAACCCCATCATTGGGCAATGCCGATAATCCGGCATCCGGCCAATTGGCTGGTTGGTTCGGATCTAACATATGTATAATCCGCATATCTACTTTCCCCCAAGATGGCCGCGCCATATAATATTTAAGCCAAGACATCCATTTGCGATCACTGCCGTTACCATCACCGTCAATAGCAAAATCTTCTGTGATTCCGGCTTGTGTATGATTTAAAACCGTTTGCCAATCAATGGCATCCGTTTGCGCTTGATTACGTGCCGAATATACCATCAAACGGGCAATAAAAGAATGGGCTATTTTGGATAAATCTTCATTGGTAAAGGGCCGTGTCATCCATTCTTGTGGTAAGGTAAATTGGTTGTTATCAAAAACTTGAATGGCTTTTTCCAACTGATTTATAGCCATATCAATAGAAGCAGTATAAGGCGTTGCATCCAAATGTTCTAAATCAGTGTCTTCATCGGATGGAAAACCTTTGTCAAAAATCAAACCGATGTAACCATTAGCCAAACCTTGCATCATATAGGCCATACCTTTGACCATTGGGGTATCTTGTCCGTTTTCACCTATTTGAATCCCTTTGTTTAAACCGGTTAATACATCATTGGCACTGGATAGGACACTATACATATTGCGCCAATAATTTCTGATATTGCGATGGTAGCGATACGATGGTGTGTTGTTGTAAAACTCACGTGGTTCTTTCGACAAATCGACACAACCATAATTAGCAAAAGTAACAGTGCCCCAATCGGCCATCACCCATAAGGAAGGACCGGGAGAGTTCAAATTATGTTGCTCGGTACGAAACCATTGGTTAAACAAACTTCCTGCAAGTGCTTTAAGCCCTTCGGGAGAAGATAAAACATGGTCGCGATCCGGATTGTTAATGTTCTTAACATCGAGTTTGGAACAGCTTTGCATAACTGTAACCGACAACAATACTATAAGGATTTTATATAATGATTTCATATTCATAGGGGTTTAAAGTTTAAACTCAATTGAGAGTGAATATTTTCTAAAATTAGGATAACCGTAATTATCAAAGGTAAAGCCTTTGTAACCTGCTTCAGAATCATAACCGGAATACTTGGAAAATGTCAAAAGATTGTTACCAGATAAACCTATTTTAACCCGTTTCACATACTTGCTGATAGTACCGGATTTTTTGAAATCCAGGTTGTAAAAAATTGAAAGTTCACTTAATTTTAAGTAACTACCATCCTCAACCCAAAAGCCATTGAGGGCATCGGCATCGTACAGACTTTGATAATAATTAACTGTTTTTTTGTTTTCGGGCTTGGTGTGTATTTGATCCATCATAGGATGGCGTAAATCTCTGACCAGATATTGTGCTGTTGCATTGTAAATATCGCCACCTTGTTTCCAACGCCATAACATATAAAAAGTGAATTTTTTATAGTTAAAAGTATTGTTAAGTGTCATATAAAAATCCGGGGTTACATTACCGATAGGCATTATTTTGTTATTACCATCAGCATCTAATACATGAAAGGGTTGTTCGTTAACGGTTCCAACTGCATCTTTCCTAACCACAACCCCATCTCTATTGACAACATAATTATTGATATCATCTCCGGCAGATAACTGTTGTGCCATTTGGTCTAAAGTACGAACAAAATCCCACCCGTACATCGTACCGTAAGCTTCGCCTTCCGCTATACGAAAAGCACCGCGAGGCCCAGTGCTAAAACTGGGAATACCCAACTGTGTTATCGTAGAATTGGTCTTGGTAAATGTAATACCTATTTTCCATTTTAAAGCTTTTTTCAAAATTTTGGCATTGAGCAAAGTTTCAAATGTATGTGACTCAACTGTACCATCATTTACCCATTGGAACTTAAAGCCGCCAAACATAGGTGCCAAGGGCTTGAGCACAAATTGGTCCGTGGTTTTAGTTTGCGAATAAGTTGTTTCCAAATAAAACCGGTCTAAAAATGAGGCGTCAATTCCAACTTCTGCTTCTGCAGAACGAGACGGTTTCAAGTTTTTATTACCCAAAGTATTTTTAACATAACCTCCACCGGCAACACTTTGAAAAGTCTCATACTGGTAGCTGAATCCGGGACGCAAACCGGCAACCCCATAAGCTGCACGTAATTTTAATTCTTGAATACCCGGAATCTCAAAATCTTTAGTCAAACGATAAGCGCCCGAAAAACGGTAATAGTTTTGCCAACGCTGATTGGGCCCGAATAAAGAAGAACCGTCTCTACGAAATAAGGCATCTAAAATATAACGGTCTTTATATTGGAATGATGCAATCGCAAAATAGTCTGAAGCCAGCGTCTGACTATGATAATCCGTAGTTGTTGTATTGCTCAAATAGTTAAACGAAGGTAAATCGGGTAAATCAAAAGTGCTGTTAGGACTGGTTTTATAACTTCTTAAAGCGTTACTTTCATATAAATAACTCAACTTTCCAACAAATTTGAGTTCGTCCCAAGTATGTTTATAAACCAAAGTGCTTCTATAAGTTTGACTGACAATGCGTGAGTCATAACGTGACATATTCCCATGCGTTTGGGTTAAATGATTATTCTGAATACCATCATAAGTACCGAAAGGGGTAATGTTTTCACTATTATAAAATTGTATTTCTGTGGCATATTCGTTTTTAAATGTTAAATCCTTTAAGATTTTCCAATTGGCTTTAAAACTGCCCAAATAGCGCATTTTTTCAGAATAACTTTGTTTACGCCATAGATCATATAAGGGATTGTGAACGATTTGTGACCATTGACTCGGATAGTAGAAATACTTCTGTCCGTCAGGGTTATTCTTATATACATTGGCATCGGGTTCCAACATCAAAGCATTGAAGAATGCCGCTGTACCACCCCCCATAAAATCATTGTGAGTTTTAATAAAATTGTTACTGGTCGAAATATTAAATTTATCATTTAACTTATGATCAATATTGACCCGAATACTCTTGCGTTTATACCCGCCGGTTTCGATAACAATACCTTGATTTGTAAAATTTTCGAAAGATAAAAACATATTCGTTTTTTGTCCCCTATGTGCCAAGGCTACATAATTGGTATAAGATAAACCACGTGTAAAGAGTTCTTTTTGAAAATCGTGATTAACGCGATAGGGCAAATCCATATAAGCATCGGACTTGATAACTCTGTCTCCGACCACATTTGGGTTCCAAGCCCCATCGTAACCGGCAGGATAATTTACAAAATTGTACTTGGTATATTGATCGGTTGACAACCAATCCAAAGCCAATTCATAAGGATGGTGTTGGGCCAATTCTAAATATTTGGCAATTTCTTGAACACTGGCTTTATTTCGGATGGTTACTGCAGTTTCATTATCTTTGAGTTTTGTTCCTCTCTTGGTTGTTATGACCAAAACGCCATTGGCAGCTTTAGAACCATAAAGCGACGATGCGGCTGCTCCTTTGACTAGTTCTGCTGATTCGACATCATCGGCATTGATATCAGCCAATGAACCGGACATCAAAACGCCATCCATCAATATCATTAATCCGCCATCGCCATTTAATTGTTTGGCGCCTCGTAAAACAATTGATGCGGCTGAACCGGGTGAGCCGTTAAAAGAAGTGATTTGCGCACCGGCAATTTTTCCGGTCAAAGCATTAGCTATAGAAGGCTGATCGGTCATATTAAGCTGGTTGGCTTTAACTTTTGTAACAGAAACCGACATTTTTTTCTTGGACGTTCCGGATGCCACACCGGCAATAATAACTTCATCCAATACATTTTTGGACGGTTCTAATTTGACATCTATTTTGGTTTGATTGCCTACTTTGATTTCCTTATTAGTATATCCCATAAAGGAAAATACCAAAATGTCATCCGGTGATGCTTCTATGCTATATTTGCCGTCAAAATCAGTAGTTGTTCCAATTTTTGTTCCTTTTATAACAACTGCGACACCGGGCAAACCCATATCTGTTTCATCAACCACAGTACCTCGAACATTTTTGACTTGTTGTGTCAAAGCTTGAATCTTTTTGGAACTTCTTAAGGCACCTGAGCTTATTTTTTTTCTAATCAGAATTTTTTGTTTTTGAATTGTAAATTCTAAATCGGTATTTTTCAGAGCCGTTTGAAGTAATTTTTTGACTTTGACT
>WGDF01000150.1 GCA_015493405.1 Flavobacteriaceae bacterium | reverse complement strand
TCGTCAAAATGATGCTTGGACTGTCAATTACGGCGATGATGGCAATGATGGCACCCTTGAACTAAACGGTGCCAACATACCTGTAACAGCAGGTATGTATAATATTGAACTGGATTTTTCAGTCAATCCACCTACTATTAATATTATGGCTTGGCAATAATTATATTATTAATAATCAATTCTTGTCATTTTTGACAAGAATTGATTATTTAATGGTTATTTTTACCGAATAAATTAAATATACTTCTTTCTATGAAAAAAACATTACTCCTTTTATTTTTAAGTCTCAATTTTTTTGTGTTTGGTCAGGCTGTCCTAACCAATCCTTCACCTTTTGAAGTCAATCAATCTGTTACCATTACTATTGATCAGAATACAACTGATACAGATTGCAATCACTTGAACAACCCTAATAAAGTCTATATGCATGCCGGAGTTGGCGACGATAGTAATCCTTGGCAATATGTGGTAGGCAACTGGGGACAAGATGACGGTATTGGTGAAATGACTGACAATGGTGATGGCACATGGAGCATTACCATTGTACCTCAAACCTACTTCGGATTGACCAATGCACAAGCCGCCGGTATTACCAAAATGGGTTTAGTCTTTAGAAATGAAGATGGATCACAGGAATATAAAAATAACGGCTGCAGCGATTTTATTTTAAATGTCGGTGCTTTTCAAGTAACGATGATTAATCCTGATGATACAGGAATAATTATTGTTGAGCATAATGGCTCTACCCAGATATTAGCTCAAAATACAAATGGTAATGCCAATTATGAATTATTTGCCAATGGGATCAGCGTCCATACGCAAAATAATGTCAATTTTTATAATGGTTATCAATTTCAAAATCTAACTGAAAATCAATATTGCGAACTGGTTGTCACCCAAGGGAGTTCTGTTGTTTCTAAAAAATTTACTATATTAGTCAATGATACCAGTCAACAAGCTTTGCCTTCAAACTTGGAAGATGGCATTAATTATGACACTACCGATCCAACCAAAGCAACCTTAGTCTTAACGGCTCCTCATAAAGATTTTGTTTATGTTGCCGGCAATTTTAATAACTGGCAACCGGATCATACCTATGCTTTGAAAAAAGATCCTAACAGTGATAAATTTTGGGTGGAAATTGACGGATTATCCGCAGGCACTAACTATACTTATCAATATTGGGTAGCCAAAGTCGACCCCATAGCCGATTCCCCAAAATTGGTCAAAACGGCTGATCCTTTTTCAACCTTAGTTTTATCGCCTTTTGACGACCCATACATCCCGGCTAGCTCTTACCCCAATTTACCGGCTTATCCGGCAGGGCAAGAACGTGAAGTAACCGTGCTTAAAACCGGTGAACCGACTTATAATTGGCAAGTAACCAATTTTAATAGACCCGATAAAGACAAATTGGCAATTTATGAAGTCCTCATTCGCGATTTTGATGCCAATCGCAATTTTCAAGACCTAATAGATAAAGTGAATTATTTCAAAAACTTAAATGTCAATGCTATTGAATTGATGCCTGTTATGGAATTTGAAGGTAATGAAGGATGGGGTTATAATCCGGATTTTCATCTGGCTTTAGACAAATTTTACGGCACCAAAAATAAATTAAAAGAATTAATTGATCTCTACCACCAAAACGGAATAGCTGTCATCTTAGATGTTGCCTTAAATCACGCCTTTGGCCGCAATCCTATGGAACGCATGTGGATGATTGATGCCGACGGCGACGGCTGGGGGCCGCCAAGTAGTGAAAATCCCTATTTTAACCAACAAGCCACCCATGCCTATGGTATTGGTTATGATTTTAATCACAGTTCGCCCTATACCCAATATTATACCGAACGCGTCATCAAACATTGGATTACAGAATTTCATATCGATGGCTTTCGCTGGGATTTAACCAAAGGTTTTACTCAAAATTGTACTTCCGGTGACGAAGCTTGTACCAATGCCTATCAAGCTGACCGTGTAGCCGTGTTAAAACATTACGCAGATTATACTTGGTCAGTAGACCCTGATAGTTATGTTATTTTTGAACATTTGGGTAATGCACAAGAAGAACAAGAATGGGCCAATTACCGTTATAATGAAGGCAAAGGCATCATGCTTTGGGGCCGCTATAATGAGCCCTATAACGAATTGACTATGGGCCAAAATGGCAATAAAAACTTTGACGGAATGGGTTATATCGCCCACAATTTTTCAGGCAAGCGGCTTGTAGGCTATTTTGAAAGCCACGATGAAGAACGGCTTATGTATAACAATTTACAATATGGCAATACTGCAAACTCTATTCATAATGTTCAAAATTTAAATACAGCTTTATACCGTATGCGGGCATTAGGTGCTGTAAGCTTGTTGATTCCGGGGCCAAAAATGATTTGGGATTTCGGCGATTTGGGTATGGATCTTTCTATCAATACTTGTACCGATGGAACGGTTGACCCCAATTGCCGCTTAGCGACCAAACCACAACCACAATGGGTCGAAGACTGGCTACACAATACGCATAGAAATGCCATCTATGATGATTGGGCCAAAATGCTTGCTTTAAAACGACAAGAACCGGTTTTTAACGGCTCTTATGAAATTCATTCCGGCTCTTTTACACCGATAATTTATATTTGGGACGATAATATTCCTGTTTCTCAACTCAAAAATGTAATTATTGTAGCCAATTTTGATGTATTTGCTCATACTGTAAATACAGGCTTCCCCTATACGGGAACTTGGTATAACTTAATGGATAACTCAAGTATCAATGTTACAAGTTCAAATGTATCTGTAGATTTACAACCCGGAGAGTATCGCATTTTCGGTAACCAACCTGGTACGGTCAGCGCTACTGAATACAGCACTTTAAAATTAAATATTTATCCTAATCCGGCTGATCATTATTTAGCTGTAGATCGACATTTAAATAAACTTGAAATCTATAATTTAAGTGGCCAATGCGTCAAGAAATTTGTAAATCATAAAACCTATTTTTATAATATTCAAGATTTAAAATCGGGATTCTACCTTCTCAAAGCGTATAAAAATAATAAAATAGCTCTTAAGAAAATAATCATTAACCATCAATAAAATCAAGCCTTATGAAAAAACTAAGCCTATTATTTATCGTGAGCCTATTTTGGCAAATCGGTTTTACCCAATTAAGCCTAACCAATCAAGGAAACGGCGTCGTTCTGGTTGATTATGGTGCTTCAACCGACTATAGTTTATATGACCCTCAAGGTGATACACAGATCTATCTATATCTTTGGATCAATGCAGATCAAACCACGCCTAATCTCTCGGCAACTTATAATGATGATTGGAATGATACTGCCGGATTGATCGTGTTAAATTATGACAATAATGCTCAAAAATTTACCGGCACTATTGACTTTAATACCCATAATTTTTCCGGTGAAGGTCTCGTTCCTCAAAATACCCAAATCAATGATTTTAATTTGATTCTAAGAAATCAAGCCGGTGATCGGCAATCTACCGATTTATCAGCTGCTAATTATGGCTTTCAAGCTACTACTATAGTCGGCATGACCGAAATTAAAGCCTCCGAGATCATACATTTTGCACAAGGAAAATTGTTTTTAAATCCGGATTACATCAGTGATAATGTTGAGTTACAACTATTTGACATGAGTGGCAAAATGGTTTTAAATCAAAAAATGAACAGTTATTCTTATGATTTAGGACAATTTAAAAATGCAGTTTATATCGTCAAAGTGATTATTAATCATCAAAAATTTGCAGTTTTAAAAATAGCCGGATAAATTCAAAACTTGTTTTTGAAAAAATATATCTTATTTCTAAAAATCCCGTTAAAAAAATTAACGGGATTTTTATCGTTTATCATGTATCTTTGCAAAAAAAGAAATCATGCCCATACATAAAGCAGAATTTCTAATCAGTAATACTGATGTCAAAAAAGCGCCTCAGGATCCTTTACCCGAATATGCTTTCATCGGGCGTAGTAACGTGGGCAAATCATCATTGATCAATATGCTGACCAATCAAAAAAAATTGGCCAAAACCTCCGGCACACCTGGAAAAACGCAATTGATTAACCACTTCAAAATAGATGATAATTGGTTTTTAGTCGATTTACCCGGCTATGGTTATGCCAAAACTTCAAAATCCTCCAGACAAAAGTTTCAAAAACTTATTACCGATTATTTTGAACAACGTAAAAATATGGTTAATGCTTTTGTGTTGGTCGATGCCCGTCATGAACCCCAAAAAATAGACTTGGCTTTTATGCGTTGGCTCGGCGAACATGGCATCCCCTTCTCTATCGTATTTACTAAAGCTGATAAATTAAGTAGCAATGAGCTCGGTAAAAATTTGCGGCGTTACAAGATGAAATTCTTACAAGAATGGCAAAGCTTGCCCCAAACTTTTACCACTTCTGCCACTTCCAAACTGGGTAAAGATGAAATAATCAATTATATTGAACGTTTAAATGAAGTCGTTAAAGATGAAATTCCAAAATTAATATCCAAACCGTAAATAAAATTCTAATTAATGAAATTAAAAAACATTTTTTTTGCGCTATTTATAGTCATCAGTAGTCATTTATTTGCCCAAAAATTATTTGACAACGGCAAAGACTTTGATATCTTTCATAATTATACCAAGTGGGGAGTTCAAGTGGATGCTTTGGCCTATTTTCCGGCCCAAGTGGATGCCGCAAACCAATTCTCATTCCAAAGTCAATATGCGCTCGGATACAAATTCGGTGTAGTTTACAATTTTAATTTGACCAATCATTTCGGCTTACGCTTAGGCGCTCTAGCCGGTCAGGTGCCTGCCATCAACACTTATTTTGTACTGGATCAAAACGACATCAATGCAAATAAAGACTATCAACACCAAAATTGGCCGAGTTACAGTCCAATATTTAATTTTTCTTTTCCGGTGCTATTTGAATACCGAAACTTCAGCATAGACCGTTATATTTTGAGTTTGGACGGCGGTATCCAAATTGAAAGAACAACAGGAGCCGTCATTACGGATCAATACCAAAATTATTATCAAACCAGCGTTTCCAATCCCGGAAGCTGGGATATAGATTTAATTGCCAAAGCCGGATGGTATTTTCAGTTTAGACGTTTAATGTTGCAAACTTCGGTGGTTTACAAATACCGTATGGTTGATCAATATACCGGAACTTTTGCTTTTAACAACTTGCAAAATTCTGCGCCTGTTTCGGGCGAATATATTCAAAGAGGTGATTATATCGGCTTAAGTTTCGATTTTTATTTTCATAAAAGAGCACGTGAAGTTGAAATGGGTTGTCGGGCTAACACGCAAAGTGCTCAAGTTAAGAAAAGACAAGAACGCGCCCGAAGAGAAAAAGAAAAAATACGCAAAAGACAAGAAAAAATCAAAAGAAAACATGCTAAAAAAATGCGTAAAAAAGCCAAAAAGAAATGGATATTTTGGTAATTATGTTCATAAGTTTTTAATCTCAAATAAATCAAAATAGACTGTATGAATACCGTGATTATTAAGGCTTCTTCCTTAATTTTCTAGATTGATCAAACTATAAAAATTTCATATTTCACTAAAAAAACTTATTTTTACAAAAAAAACAGAACTATGCTAATAATTGGAATCGCCGGCGGTACCGGAAGTGGTAAAACAACTGTTGTCAATCAAATCGTTAAGGAATTTGCCAATGATGATGTTGGTATTATTTCACAAGATTCTTATTATAAAGACAATAAACATTTGTCACTCGAAGAACGTGCCAAGATAAATTTTGACCATCCCAGAGCCATAGATTTTGATTTATTATATGACCATTTGACCCGACTAAAAAAAGGCGAAACCATAGAACAACCGGTTTACTCTTTTGTGCAACATACCCGCACGGGTGATGCCATCTTAACCCATCCGCATAAAGTGATGATTGTAGAAGGTATTTTGATTTTTAACGACAAACGATTGCGTGACTTATTCGATGTTAAAATCTATGTTCATGCCGATTCAGATGAACGACTCATTCGTCGGGTCCGTCGGGATATTAATGAACGGGGGCGGACTGTAAATGAAGTTTTGGGGCGCTATCAAAGCACCCTCAAACCAATGCATGAGCAATTTATTGAACCGACTAAAGCTTATGCCGACCTGATTATTCCCAATGACCGCCGCAACAAAGTCGCGATTGATGTCATCATCAGCTTGATTAAAAACAACATCTAAATATGCCTGTATATTTCAAATATATCACCAATCGTTTTGTCATAGCCCTCATTGTATTTGTAATATGGATGGCCTTTATTGACGATAATTCTTGGCTATATTTGAGAAATTTGAACCGGCAAATAGAAACTTTAGAAAATAAAAAAGAATTTTATCAAGAAGGCATTAAAAATCAGAAACAAGAACTGAAAGACTTGAAAAATGATGAGAAATTGAAAAAATATGCCCGCGAAAAACTTTTGATGAAAAAAAAAGGAGAAGATATTTATATCATTGAATCAAAAAATAAACAATAAAGAAACATGTCAAAACAACTGTTTCAAGAATTTAATAAGGTTTCATCCAAAGAATGGAAACAAAAAATTCAAGCAGATTTAAAAGGGCTGGATTATCAAAGCTTAATTACCAAAACACTTGAAAACATCGACATTAAGCCTTTTTATCATTATGATGATTATAAGGCTATGCTGCAATTGGCCCCCAAAAAGTTTCAAATCGGGCAAAACTTAAAAATCATTGATGCCGATGTTGCCCGTAAAATTGCTGCTAAAGCTCTAAAAAATGGTGCGGATATTTTTATTTTTCATTTCGATCAACCCTTCGACCCTAAAACCTTACTTCGAGGATTAGATCCCTCCAAACTTATTTTTAAAGCTGATATTTTAGAGGTCACTTTTCTAAAAGAATTATTTGAGAGCACCAAAGGTCAAAGTCAAATTTTGATTGACCCCATAGGACATTTTGCCCGTTACGGCAATTGGTTTTTCAATGAAACATCTGATTTTGAACAACTTAAAAAATTACAAAACTATTTTCCTGAAAATTATCGTTTTATAGAAATTAGCAGTTACAATTATAAAAATGCCGGTGCCAATATCACACAAGAACTAGCTTATAGTCTTAATCATGCTGTTGAATATATAGAAAAATTAGGCGAAACCATTAGCACTCAAATTCAATTTGGCATGGCTAACGGCTCGAATTACTTTTTTGAAATAGCCAAATTAAAAGCCTTGAGATACTTATGGCCGATTATTGGTCAAAGCTATCATCAAAATGTTCAAACTTATATTTATGCCGAACCGTCATTGCGAGATAAAACCATTTTTGATCCTTATGTCAATCTATTACGAACCGGAATAGAAATGATGAGTGCTATTCTGGGTGGCAGTGATATTGCTGCCAACATGCCATTCGACAATGTTTACAAAAAAACTAATGCCTTTAGTGAACGACTGGCGCGCAATCAATTGATTATTTTACAAAAAGAAGCCGGCTTTAACCAAGCCCTGGAAAGTACTAAAGGAGATTATTTCTTGGAAGAAATGACTTATAAATTAGCTGAAAAAGCTTTAGATATTTTTAAGCAAATTGAAAAATCAGGTGGTTTTTTAGCACAATTATACAAAGGAAAAATTCAACAAAAAATTGCCGAAACCGCTCAAAAAGAGCAAAGTGATTTTGATGAAGGCAAAATAGTGTTGGTCGGTACAAACAAATATATAAATAAAAATGAAGAAGTGAAAGATATCGAAATCTATCCTTTCTTAAAGAAACGATCCGGACAAACATTAATCCGGCCGATTATTCCTAAACGATTAGCTGAAAAACTTGAAAGTCAACGTTTAATGCAGTTGGGGCATAAACTATAAATGCAGATGAAATATGCTATTGTCGACTTAGAAACAACAGGAGGCAAACCTGCCGATGAAGCCATCACCGAAATTGCCATTTATTTATTTGATGGAAATGAAATCATTGACCGTTTTATCAGCCTGATTAATCCGGAACGCCCTATACATTGGTATGTGCAAAAACTCACCGGCATCAACAATAAAATGTTGCGGCGTGCACCCAAATTTTATGAAGTGGCCAAGCGCGTTATCGAAATCACCGACGGCGCTGTTATCGTCGCACACAATGCCGCCTTTGATTACCGCGTGCTTAAAAAAGAATTTGACCGATTGGGTTATCAATATGACAGACCGAGCTTATGCACCGTCAAATTGAGCAAAGAAATATTCCCCACTCAAGCCTCATACAGCTTAGGAAAACTTTGTGAAACCTTGCACATTCCCTTAACCGATAGACACCGGGCTTCCGGAGATGCATTGGCAACTGTTGAATTGTTTAAAATGATTCTTAACAAACAACGCGATTTAAAAGATCGTATTGAAGAATCAGACCGGCCCGGCCTTAAAAAAATCAGAAAGGATATCGTCAAAGTTATCAATGATTTACCCTCAAAAAAAGGAATTGTTTATCTCTATAATAAATATGACCGCCTTATAGGGGTCATCGCAACTAAAAACATCAAAAATAAAGTCAATAAAATTTATATTAAGGATAATCCCAAAGCACGCGACTTACAGCAACAAATCAATTCTATCGATTATGAATTGCTACAAGGGAATTTAATCAGCCGGATAATCACCTGGCATTACAGATACCAAAAAAATCCGATTTTTTCGCCCTGCACCAAACCTAAATTAGAATATGATCAGCCTTTCTCCAATGCTAATATGCTCCTTATTGACAAAGGACACCATACCGGAGAAAAATCGATTATATATATTGAAAATCAACGTGTTATCGGTTATGGTTTTTTTGAATTGGAGTGGCAGAATCAAGATATTGAAACCATTAAAAAACGGCTAACCCAAGTCGTTGATCACCCTTCGTTGCATAAAATTATTCAAGATTATCTGGATCAATATAAATTGGAAAAAATCATTCGTCTGGATTCATGAAAAAAGTTATTGCCATAGTCGGCCCTACCGCATCAGGTAAAACGGCGTTAGCCGTCAACTTGGCCAAAAAACTGCAAACTGAAATAATTTCAGCAGATTCCCGACAATTTTACCAAGAAATGGCTATCGGTAC
>WGDF01000149.1 GCA_015493405.1 Flavobacteriaceae bacterium | reverse complement strand
TCAACATCAACAGAAGCCCCCAAGCGTAAAGGAATATCATTCGGGTTTTCAAGTTTACCATTAAAAAGAGTCGCCTGGTCGGCACTATAAACATCCAATTGAGCATCTGCTGTGTTTTTACCGACAGCAGCTTTTCCCAAATGGTATATGGTGTCATTAATATCTGTAGGGGCATCTGTTGTGCCTGACTTGAACCAATCCGAATCAGATAAAGCAGCACCATTGCCCATTGCAATCCAAGCGGCACCATCCCAAAACCAAAAGGATTTGGTATCGGTATCATAAACGGATAAACCTTCTTCCGAAAGTCCCATTGCACCGGCCATATTGTTGCGGTTAGCCGTTGTTATCCGTGGAATAAGAATTCCTTTTTGCGTCGCACTGACATCTAACATTGAAAAACTGTTAGGCGCAGTATTTGTGTTATTAATGCCTACTTGAGCATAGGAAGAAACTGCAATTGTTAAAAAAATTATAACAACTAAGAATTTGATTTTAAACATAATGTATATATTTTAGGTATTACAAATATATAACATTTTTGTTAGAATATTACAAATTATTTATTAGAATCATCGATTATTATGAATTCTGAACGTCTATTTTGACGGTGCTCCATTTCAGTACATTTGACGCCGTCTTTACAACGGTTAACCAATTGTGTTTCTCCATAACCTTTGGCTGTAATTCTGGAAGGGTCAATGCCACTGTCAAGAATATAATCACGTGTAGCTTTGGCCCGTTTTTCTGACAATTTCATATTAAATGCAGCACTACTGCGTGAATCTGTATGAGAACGGATGTCTAATTTTAAATGGGGGTATTTACGCAAAACGGTAATTACTTTTTCTAATTCAATAGCAGCTCTGGGACCGATATCAAAATGGCCATATTCAAAATAAATCGGTTTTAAATCTAAGATTTTACCTAAATCTTTACCTTTTACAATGGATTCTTCTTTGGGGATAGCCACCTTGATGGTGTCTTGCATTTTGGAGAATAAATCTTTTTCGTCTCCTTTTTTAATCTCATTAGATTTATAAAAAACATAAATATTATCTCGCATTTTTGCATTATTGCGACTGGAAGCAAAGTAACCGAAATTCTTTTTGGTGTTGATTGTAAATGAAAAATCATCTTGAGATGAATTAATCGGTTTACCCAAATTGAGAATATCACCGATCATGCCATTTTCATCAATATCGGCTACAAAAATATCTAATCCCCCATAACCCAATTGACCATCCGATGCAAAATATAATTTATTTTCATCACTGATATAAGGAAAATTTTCACGTTCGGTTGTATTGACTTTTGGCCCTAAATTTTGCGGATAACTATATGAATTATCTTCATAAATTTCGACGTACCAAATATCTGAACTTCCAAAACTACCGGGCATATCGGAAGAAAAATACAGTCGTTTTCCATCTGGACTTAAAGCCGGATGGGTATAGGTATAGTTTTCACTATTAAAGGGTAATTCTTCAATAGTTTTCCATTCTCCGTTTATTTTTTCAGCCCTATAAATTTTTAACTTACTCAAATTGACATTTGAATCATCACCGGCTTTGAAACTGTTTCTTGAAAAATACATCGTTTTGCCATCAGGGGTAAAAGTTGCCGAAGATTCATGATATTCCGTATTGATATCGCCCGATAACGGATGTACACCGGTAACATCATTTGGCGCATTTATGGTCGCTTCGTATAAATCAAAATAAGGCTGACCATTTTGCCATTTTTTCTTATATCCTACGGGATGATAACCTGCAGAAGCAAAGATGAGTTTGTTTTTAAGAATAACAGGAGCAAAATCGGAATATTCCGTATTTATGGATAAACTGTCTATCTTGTAGCTACTGTATTCCAAAGGAATGTCGTTATCATAAAGAATGTATGATTTTTTCTTGATGCTATTGGCTCTAAATTTGTCATCAACCAAGGCGTAATAGTGCTGTAAGTATTTATCACCTTCATCTCGTTTGCCGCTGGCTTTTAAACATTGGGCATATCTAAAATAATATTCCGGCTCGGGATCTTCTCCTAATTTGAAAAGTTTGTGATACCATTTAACGGCTTCTTTGTATTCAGCCGTTTTGAAATAAGAATCGCCTAATTTTTTATACAAATAGCCTGAAACATAACCCCTTTTAGCCACTTTAAGATAAATATCTCGTGCTTTAATATATTCATATCCTTTATATAATTGATCTGCTTTTTTCACACCTTCATCTTGCGCCTTTAAAGTTGAAATGGCGAAAAATAACAAGATGATATAAATAATTCTATGTTTCATCAGTATTAGTATTAAAAGAATCGCGGCGATTGAAATCTCAAACTGTTTTCATCTCGTGTTAAGAAATAGCGTATCAATATTTCATGAGAGCCATAATTCACTTTGTAAATAGGGTTTTGATCCCAATCGAATGCATATCCAATATGTAATTGTCTCGATATATTAAATCCTACAAGCAAAGAGTATGCCGCATTTAATCGGTATGCCAATCCGGTGGTTAAGGATTCATTCCATTGCAAATTTAAACTTAAATCTGCAGATAATGGTAATTGATCTACATACCGTATCAAAAATGAGGGCTGAAATGTCATATTTCT
>WGDF01000148.1 GCA_015493405.1 Flavobacteriaceae bacterium | reverse complement strand
CTAAACTGATCAACTATGGCATCTTTGGCTTTTAAGGCTATAAAACGCGTGTTTTTAAAATATTGGGTTTGTCCGGTTACATCAATTCGAAAGGTTTGATTAACCGACATAAAACGGCTCCAATCTATTTGCTTTACTGCCTCATATAAATGGCCGGCTTTATACACATTTTTAACGACAGCTATTTCCAAAAGCACCCGCAAAGCTGTATGTAAATTATAGTTGGTCTTGTATAAGAAGCCTAAATCTCCTTCAAAATAAACAGCTCTGTTTGCCTCAACCACATTTTTGGCACCCAGATTTCTCAATTCTTGCGCCAATATAGCTTCTAAACCAAAAAAAGTCGTTGCCGTCAGTTTTAAATCCCTCATAAGTTATTTTTTGACAAAGGTATTGCATTCTAAGGAACAAAGACAGCTATTTTTAAAATCAATAAATGTCAGAACCCTGATTAAAATAAGTTAGCAATGGCAGCCCAATTATCCTTAAGAATTTTAAAATAAATACCCAAAAACACCAAAGTTACGATAAGTTGCATGCCCGTAGAAACTAAAAAACCCACCAATGCCCCAAAAGCAGCTTTTATGGCCTGTGGTGCATCATTATTTTTGATCAATTCTCCTACAAAAGCACCAACAAAGGCCCCAACTATAATACCACCGGGAATAGGAACAAAAAGCCCTACAATAACGCCGATAACAGCGCCGAATGTGCCATATTTACTACCGCCGAATTTTTTAGTTCCGATAGCCGGAATGATATAATCGAGCACGGTAATAATTAAAACCACGACAAAGGAAACGCCTATAAAAGACCAATCATCCGGAATGACTTTGGCCCATATAGTTACCAATAAGCCAAGCCAAGCCGTTAAAGGACCGGGCAATCCGGGTAAAATACATCCGATGATACCGGCTAAAATTAAAAGTAAGCCTAAAATAAGCAACAAAATATCCATATACAGACTGATTTATTTATAGACAATAAAATTAGTAAAATTATTTAAGTCTTTTGGGATTTTCTTTAATAAAGCTTTTCCAGCTGCCATATTTTTTTGGCGCACCTGTCTGTCCTTTATTAAAATAATGGCAAACGGCCACAGCCAAACCATCGGTTGCATCGAGTTTGGTCGGTAAAACAGAAATATTTAACAGCCGCTTAAGCATAGCAGCTACTTGCTCTTTACTGGCATTACCATTACCTGTTATGGCCATTTTGACCTTTTTTGGTAAATATTCGGAAATGGGAATTTCGCGATATAAACCCGCTGCCATAGCAACACCTTGTGCCCGACCTAATTTGAGCATTGATTGCACATTTTTGCCAAAAAATGGTGCTTCGATAGCTAATTCATCCGGATGAAACTCATCAATAAGCTGCAACGTGCGTTCAAATATTTTTTTTAAGCGCAAACTATGACTGTCATATTTATTTAAAATCAACTCATCCATTAAAATTAATTCCAATTGACTGCCTTTGACACTGATCATACCAAAACCCATGACTATAGTACCGGGATCAATTCCTAAAATAATTCGTTCCGTTTTCAATATTTTTTATGTATTTTGCAATTTATCAAATGTATAAACTTCTCTTAAAATATCATAATTTAATTACTACAGCTTTAAAAATGAGCTTTAGCTTATGGGCACTCTATTTTTTATGGCAACACCGGATGATTTTTAAAGTTTACCAAAACTTACCGCTCAATCATCTTTTAGAATTAATCTCTATTTTATTGATACTAAGTAGTTTAAATTGGTTTTTTGAAATTAAAAAATGGCAAATTTTAGCCCATAATTTAGAGCATATCAGCCTCAAGGAAGCAGCTAAACAAAGCCTTATTAGTTTTAGCGTGTCTTTATTAACCCCCAACCGAGTTGGTGAATATGGTTCAAAAATATTTTTTTATGACAAAAGACAACGCAAAAAAGTCTTGTCCCTGATTTTTATTGGGAATATTACACAACTGATTATCAGCTTGTTTATGGGAGTAGCAGCGCTTTTATATTGGTCTTTCGGCCCTTTAAATAAGCCTCTTATAATTCCTTATATCAAATGGGGGCTTCTCTTCTTAGTTATGTTACCAATTCTATTTTTCCTATTAAGAAGATATATAAAAAACCCTCACAAACTTATCATTACCCAACCTAAGCTCTGGCAAAAAAGTTTGTCTTATGCCGGCCTACGGTATTTTATTTTTTCGAGCCAATTTGTCCTCTTGCTCTTATTATTCAGCGTTCCCCTTCGTGCACCTATTTTATATAGTGCTGTTTTTTTGACTTATTTTGTTTCGGCACTTATTCCCATGTTAGCTTTTCTGGATTGGGCCGTCAAAGGAAGTGTTGCCATTTGGATTTTTTCTTGGCTTCATATCTCGGAACAAATTATTTTTAAAATTATAGCCTTGATGTGGACCACTAATTTTTTATTGCCATTTTTAGCCGGCTTAATCTTAATCTGGCGCTATAAAATTCGCCTCAAAAAATGACGGTTCTTTGTATCATATTCATCTTGTATGCCTTATGGTTTGCAGTAATTGGTTTGGGAATATTCCGAAGTCCGGTTTATAAACCTCAACCGGTTTCAAAAAAACTTAAATTTTCGCTTGTTATTCCTTTTAAAGACGAAGCATCCAATTTGACTGCTCTTTTGGCATCTTTGGATCGCTTAAATTATCCCAATAATTGTTTTGAAATTATAATGATTGACGATCATTCTACAGACCGTTCCGACAACTTTATTCATCCGTATAAAAATATTACGCTGTTAAAAAACAAGGGAAAAGGAAAGAAAAAAGCTTTAAAAACCGGTATCGATCAGGCACAATACGACTGGATTGTTACAACCGATGCTGATTGTGAATTACCGGTTAATTTTCTAAAAACATTGAACGGCTTCATTCAGCAACAGCCGACTGACATGGTTTTAGGGCCGGTTTGCTATCAAGAAACCTCTAACTTTTTAGGGCAATTCCAGCAATTTGAATTTTTAAGCCTGCAAGCTGTTACG
>WGDF01000147.1 GCA_015493405.1 Flavobacteriaceae bacterium | reverse complement strand
TTTAAACGATTTTTCCAATCAGGTTGCATAGGAAAAAGAGCTTGATAAATATGGTAAACTTCCAATGAAAAACCACCGAAAAGACTCATCATAGCCATATCCACTTCACGATGGCCGAAATAAACGGCAGGGTCAAACACAACAGCCTGTCCTTGTAAATTGTAAAAATAATTACCCTGCCACAAATCTCCATGAACTAAAGCCGGCTTTTCAGGAACTAAAATATCAGGCAACTTCTGAGAAAGCCGGTCAAACTGCTTGCGCAGATCCAATGGAATTTTATCACCGGCCAAATCCAGTTGGAATTTTAGGCGGTTATACCAAAAAAAATCAATCCAATCTCCGTTAAAAGTATTTTTCTGAGGTAATCTACCGATATAATTATCCGAAGCTAAACCATATTCAGTAGAAGTATTATGATGAAGTTTGACTAAATTCTGAGCGAAATTTTCAGGATTTTCGACCCCTTGCATGCTTTGAATATAAGGCATCAATATATAAGCTGACTTGTCGAAAATACCACAATCATAAACATCAGGAACCACAAAGCCGGAAGTCTCAGAAAGCATTTTTAAGCCTAGTGCTTCTTTCTCAAAAATAGTCAAATCCACAGCTTGACTGACCTTGATAAAATAATCTTTATCGGTCATTGCCAGACGGTAAGCCTGATGGGTATCGCCTCCTGGCACCGTTTCATAAGCACGCAATTGAACCGATTTATGTTCCAATTGACTGCAGGTTGCTTCCAGATGTTTAATAAAGTCGGTATGAAGCATTTAACAGCTTGTTTTTAAGAAAAACGCATTAATAAGATTTGGCAAAAAGCACTCTTTGTTTTGAAGGTTTGCCGGTCAACATATCTTTACCCTCTTCCAAAGGATTATCCAAAGGAATACAACGAATGGTAGCTTTGGTCAGATCTTTTATTTTTTCTTCGGTCTCAGGCGTGCCATCCCAATGTGCGGAAACAAAACCGCCTTTTTGATCTAAAACAGCTTTAAATTCTTCAAAATCATCCACTTTTGTAATATGTGTATCTCGATAAGACCGGGCTTTTTCAAACAAGTTCTCTTGAATTTGATTTAAAAGATTTTCGATATACACATCTAAACCCGCCATCGGCACTATTTCTTTGGTCAAGGTATCCCGACGCGCTACTTCGACCGTTCCGTTTTCCAGATCACGTGGCCCTACAGCCAAGCGTACCGGCACACCTTTGAGTTCGTATTCGTTAAATTTCCAGCCGGGTTTATAATTGTCACTGTCATCATACTTGACACTGATACCTTTGGCTTTGAGCTGATTTACTATAGTATCTACTTTAGCCGTGATTGCTTTCAGTTGCTCCTCTTTACGATAAATTGGAATAATGACCACTTGAATCGGGGCCAATTTTGGCGGTAAAACCAAACCATGATCGTCAGAATGAGTCATAATTAAAGCCCCCATCAAACGGGTTGAAACGCCCCACGACGTGGCCCAAACATATTCGAGTTTACCTTCTTTGGATAAAAATTTGACATCAAAAGCCTTGGCAAAATTTTGCCCTAAAAAATGAGAAGTCCCGGATTGGAGGGCTTTGCCATCCTGCATCAGCGCTTCAATGGTATAAGTATCTTCAGCCCCTGCAAAACGCTCGGTTTCACTCTTTACACCTTTAATAACAGGCATCGCCATAAAATTTTCAGCAAAATCGCCATAAACATGGAGCATTTGCTCAGCTTCGGCAACGGCTTCTTGGCGCGTCGCATGAGCCGTATGACCCTCTTGCCACAAAAACTCGGCTGTTCGCAAAAACAAACGGGTCCGCATTTCCCAACGCATTACATTAGCCCATTGATTGACCAAAAGCGGCAGATCTCTATAAGATTGTATCCAGCGTTTATAAGTATCCCAAATAATGGTTTCGGAAGTTGGTCTGATGATTAATTCCTCTTCCAATTTGGCCGTAGGATCAACCTCTACACTTTTACCATCTGCTGTGGCACGCAAACGATAATGGGTAACCACGGCAGCTTCCTTGGCAAAACCATCTACATGTTTGGCTTCCTTACTAAAATAAGATTTCGGGATCAAAAGTGGAAAATAGGCATTTTGATGGCCGGTTTCTTTAAACATTTTATCCAATTGGGCTTGCATTTTTTCCCATATTGCATAACCATAAGGTTTAATAACCATCATGCCACGGATTCCTGAATTTTCTGCCAAGCCGGCTTTTACAACTAATTCATTGTACCATTTGGAATAATCTTCACTGCGTTTTGTCAATTTTTTACTCATTATCAATGTTTTGGTATAATTCTTGTGTCTCTTTTATTAAATAATTATCTTCATCAAATAAATTATTTGCAAAGCTAATTATTTTTATTAAATTTAACTTTAAAAATTTTGCTTTATGAAATCAGCCCTTTCTTTCCGATATTTACTGCCGAGATTTATGGTCTTGGTCTTGCTCCTTGCCCTCTCTTCTTGTAACAGTTATTATAATGTTTCAGCTGAAGACGGTATATACGGTGATGAACCGGCTCAAACAACCACAACGCAACAACCTACTCAAAGCGTTGTTCAAAAAGAAACGGTTATCGTAAAAGAAAAACCGCAAAAAAAATCTTCTTATCAAACCGATAAATCCAATTCGTTTTATACCGAATATTTTAAAAACAAAGCCGAATTATATAGTGAAATATCCGATGATGACATTGTGACTGATGACGATTATTACTATGACGCCGATAACTACAACGATGATGATAGCTATAATGATAATGACAGCGATGATTATTATGTCACTAAAAAAGAAGTTTATGTTCATAATTATTACGATTGCGACCCATGGTATTACCGACCTTATTACCGACCGACTTGGGGTGGTTTAAGTCTTTATATCGGCATTGGCTCTTATTATAATTGGTATAGTGGTTGGTATGATCCTTACTTTGACCCTTACTACAATTCTTATTCTTATTGGGGTTATTATCCGAGCTATTACAATAATTATTATGGCGGCTATTATGGTTACGGTTACAACAATTATTATTATGGCCCCGCTTATAACAATTATTACTATAGAAACAGACGGGCCTATGTCAATGGTCGCCGAAATTATTACACCAGACCACGCCATAATAACTTAAGTGCCAATAGGCGATCGCGCACAAATGGACGCTTGTCACGCAGTGGTTTATCCGGTAGTAGAAACAATAGAACCGGACGTGTTGGTCGAACAGGCAGATCTGAAAGAACCGGACGCGTTGGTCGAACAGGCCGAAGTGAAAGAAGTGGTAGAATAGGCAGAAGTGAAAGAACAGGTAGAAACGATAGAAACGGTCGAATAGAAAGGAACGGTCGAATAGACCGCATCAATAGGGCCGGACGTGCCAGAACGGAAAGAGCTCGTCGTTCCGGTAGAAGCAACAATACTCATAGTGCCAGAACCAATAGAAGCGGTAGAAATGCGGGACATAGAACAACCCGCACCAATAATCATAGCAATCGTTATAGAGCACAAAACAATCGCAGCACACATAACACAACGCATCGGGCAACCCGAAGAACAACTGCCCGAACTTATCGCCAACCGGCAACGCGATCTACACGCACTTATTCCAGACCGACGCGATCTACCAGAACAAGTTCTTCTTTCGGTCGTTCATCAGGAAGTTTTTCTTCGGGATATTCTTCTTCAAGTTCTCGTTCTTCATCCGGTAGAAGTAGTGGCCGTGGCAGAAGATAATTTAACCCGCACTCAGAATTATAAAGTGTTTTAATCCAATCGCTTAGAGATACAACTGTCTAAAATTAAAAATTTTTATATGAAATCATCCTATTTATTTATCATTTTGGCGTTACTTTCCTTTAATATTAAAGCCCAATCCTTTGAAGATGCATGGCGTTACAATCAGGATAATTTAACCGGAACGGCTCGATTTATGGGAATGTCCGGCGCATTTAGCTCTCTTGGCGGTGATCTTAGTGCACTCAGTCTAAATCCTGCCGGTGCAACTACTTTTGCCACTAATCGCATTACCGGTACGTTTTCGTTTAACAACAATCGAAATTCTGCCAATTATTTTAATTCCATAAAACAATCCGATTACAACTCATTTGACGATAGACTTTTGGGGCTAGACCAAATTGGTGCGGTTTGGGTTTTTAAATCCGATGTCAGCGACTGGAACAAAATTGCCCTTAGCATTAACTATAATAAAGATGCCCATTACGGTAATCATATTCGTATTGCCGGTTTAAACCAAGCCGGCCATTCGGCCACTGACTATTTTGTCGACAATGCCAATGGCATAAAATTATCCGATCTGGAAATAGTTGACGGCTACGCTGACGATTACCAATGGTTAGGAGAAAATATAGACTACAGTGCCCAACAGGCTTATTTGGGCTATCAGGCTTATGTTATCAATGCCGTTGATCCTAACGACGGCAACAATACCCAATATACACCAAATGCAATTTACACCAAAGTAAACCACCTGAACAATATTAACACGCAAGGGCATAAATCTCACATCGACTTTACACTGGCCGGCACCTATCAAAAAAACTTACAATTGGGATTCTCTGTAGCAGCTTATAGCATTGATTATACTGAAAACAATACGATTGTAGAAGATCATTATGATGCTGCTTCCGATTTGCAATATTTAAAATTAAAAAATACTTTGCGAGTTGAAGGCTCCGGCATAGGGGTGAAATTAGGGGCGATTTATAAAGTCGCCCCGGGCTTACGACTTAGTTTGGCCTACCATTCGCCGCAATGGCTCGAAATAGACGAATATATGAAACAAACCATTCATACCGAAATGGGCAATGGTGATACCTTTGACATTAAGCCCGGTATTGAAAATGAGTTTGCCCCTTATAAAATTGTAACACCCAGCAAATTGATTTTAGGTGGCTCTGC
>WGDF01000146.1 GCA_015493405.1 Flavobacteriaceae bacterium | reverse complement strand
GTTTTCTAATAATCGTGACTAATCCGTAAATCATCATAATCATACCGCCTAAACCATACAAAGCCGGATGGTGTGTTAACTCCTCAAGCAATTTGTAACTTCCCAAAAAAGCAACGCCTATAAAAGTGAGGTCTGCCGTAAGCACGCCTAAATCCAGAACAATAGCAGCTCTGGCACCTTTGGTGGCACTGGTTTCCAAAAGAACAAAAAAAACCGGCCCGATGAGGAAGCTGAGTGAAATACCTAACGGAATGGCTTTTAGTAAATCTTGAAGAAAAATATTCATAATTATTTTGACTACTTACAGACAACAAATATAAAAAAATGGATTCAAATAAATATTGACAGCATAAAAAAACTTCTCTAAAAAGATAGAGAAGTTAAAAGTGCGGGTGAAGGGACTCGAACCCCCACGCCTTACGGCACAAGATCCTAAGTCTAGCGTGTCTACCAATTTCACCACACCCGCAGGATTTGAGATTGCAAATATATCAAGAATTTTTATTTAATCGTATTTTTTGATTAATTTTTTATAGATTTTTTATCCAAGTGCGACGGCGTTTGTGCTGAATATGATCATAATTTTTCCAATTGGAAATCACACTATGATTATCTTCAAAAACGCCTGTTGTTTCAATATCTTCGACTTGATTGGCTTTCATCTCTTTGTGTAAGGCATCAAATAACAGAACGGCAACACCTTTGGAATCGTATTCGGGAATTACGCCGGTTAATAGCGTGTCAATATTTTTGGGGTGTTTAAAAGATTGCATAATATGATACCATCCGAAAGGCCATAATTTACCATTGGCTTTTTTCATACCTTCTGAAAGTGAGGGAATGGCAATCAAAAATCCGACAATTTCATCTTTATCCTTGACAAAGAACGTATATTTAGGGTCTAGGACATTAAAATATTTCTTTTTATAATAATCTTTCAATTCATCGTCCAATTCTATAACATAAGGGAGATGAGCAAAAGCTTTGTTTAAGATATTAAAAGCCGTATCGGCATACATTTTTAATTCTTGCTTATTTTTAGGAGAAAAAACTTCAAAGCCAAAACGGCGTTTGAGGAGTTTCGCCCCTCGTTCACCTTTGTTTACTGATGCATCGGTTAGTTTTAAATGAAATTCAATCCAATCATTTTCCTTTTCAAAACCATATTTTTTCATCAATGTCTTATAGTAAGGTAAATGATAAACCGAAGCGATAGAAGGTATTTCTTCAAAGCCTTCAACCAGCATACCCTGAGTATCCAGATTGGTAAAACCTAAAGGGCCATGGACTTTTTGCATGCCTTCTTCTTTTAGCCAATTTGTGGCGGTATCCATCAATAAGCGAAAGCCTTTTTCATCATTATATGTTTCAAGACCTACAATACGACCATATTTTTGGTCTGTTTTTTCATTATATTTATGATTAATAGCTGCTGCAATCCGACCAACGGGACGGCCTTTCCAATAAACCACCCATTTTTTTAGATTGACAAATTTTAAAGCGGGGTGCCGGGTCCATAATTTTTTTTCATCGGATTTTATAGGAGGAATCCAGTAAGCGTTGTCTTTATAGAGCAGATATGGGAAGTTGACAAAATCCTTAAATGTTTTAGCGTCATCAGCCAGTTTAATCTCGTATTTTTCTTGCATAAAACTCAGAGTTGTTTGTGAAAGTAAAAGTATAAAAATATTTTTTAACTTGAAGTGATTTTTTGTTAGTTTTACCTTTATTAATAAATAAGGCCCTATTATGAAAAAATTATTTTTGTTCAGTCTGATTTTTACATTTTTTTCAATTCAAGCTCAGTTTATAGAAAAACCTTTTCAAGACTTGGTTCATCGCGAACGCGCTGCGGCTTTAAGTCGAATGTTACGGCAGCCTATAGCCCATACAACCAATTACGATGTGAAATTTTATCGTTTGGATTTACATCCCGATTTAAATAGTCGCAATTTATCGGGCACCGTTGTAACTTATTTTGTTCCTAATGAGAACTTGAGCAACATGGCTTTTGATCTCAATTCGCAGATGACGGTATCAGCAGTAAAATGGCATCAACAAAATTTAAATTTCAGTCGGTCAAACAATCAGTTGAGCATTGCCTTCAATCAGAGTCTAGTATCGGGTGTTTTAGATTCTGTATCGGTTATTTATCATGGGGCAGTGCCCAATACAGGCTTAGATTCATACACGGTTACCACTCATGGAAGTGATAATATACCTGTCGTGTGGACGTTGTCGGAGCCTTATGGCGCGCGGGATTGGTGGCCTTGCAAACAAGACTTGACGGATAAAGCTGATTCGGTTACTATAGTTTTGCATTATCCTAAAATGAGCCAGGGCGCTGAGATGTTTGGGGTTTCCAATGGTTTGTTGGCATCCGAAACCGTTGCCACCAATACCACCACACAACAAGACGAAAAAATATCTGTTTGGCATCACCACTATCCGATTGCTTCATATTTGGTTGCTTTTGCTATAACCAATTACAGCACTTTTTCCGAAACAGCCGGTATCAGTCAGCATTTTCCGCTTATAAATTATGTTTATCCCGAGAATTTGAGTCAGGCACAAACGCAGTCTGCCGATTTTTTGCCCGTTATGAATTATTTCGAAAATACTTTTGGGCCTTATCCTTTTAATTTGGAAAAATATGGTCAAATTCAATTTGGTTGGGGTGGTGGTATGGAACATCAGACGGCTACTTTTGTTGTTAATTATTCACGTCCGTTAATTGCTCATGAATTGGCGCATCAGTGGTTTGGAGATGCTGTAACGTGTGGGTCATGGCACGATATCTGGCTCAATGAGGGTTTTGCGACTTATAGCGAAGCCTTGACCAGAGAAGCTTTAAATGGGACTTTGGCTTTTGACAACTGGAAATCTGATGCTACGGCCAATATTACCTCACAAACCGGTGGCTCGGTCTATGTGCAAGATACCACTGATGTTTGGCGTATTTTTGACAGTCGCCTTTCTTACGATAAAGGTGCGATGGTACTGAATATGCTGCGTTTAAAACTTGGAAATCAGCAGTTTTTTCAGGGGATTAGAAACTATGTGATTGCTAAGAAATTTCAATTTGCCAAAACACCGGATTTTAAAATGCAAATGGAAAGTATTTACGGACAAAACTTACAAAACTTTTTTGACGAATGGATTTATGGTCAAGGTTACCCGACTTATGATATTACGGTGACTCGGATGGGAAATGGTAATTATGACGTATTGGTTAATCAGACCACTTCTGATGCTTCAGTTCCTTTTTTTGAGATGCCCTTACCTTTTAAATTTACTGATAATCAAGGGCAAAGTTTTGATACTATTTTAAATCATACGGTTAACCATCAACATTTTACAGTGCATGCCGGACTAGAAGCGACACAGATTGTCTTTGATGCGCATCACGATATAATTAAAGGACCGACTCAACTGAATACTATTTTAAATATTGATTTGAAAGGACTGCCATCTCTTAAAATTTTCCCCAATCCGGCTAAGACTTTTTTATCTATAAAGGGGCTTCAAGATGAAAAGATTATTGGCGTAAAATTTATAAATTCGATGGGGCAATGTGTTTTAAAGTTTACACATTTTTTTGATGTTATCGATGTTAATAGCCTGTCTCAAGGTTTATATTTGATTCAAATTCAAACGCCTCAATCCATTTATACCAAAAAGATAATCAAGAATTAAATTTATAGAATTTATGGCTCAATATTTTAGTGTGGCGGAGATTCAGAGTAAAATGGAGCATTATTGTGCTTATCAAGAGCGCTCACATTTTCAAGTTGAAAAAAAGTTAAGAGAATTGGGGATGATTCCGGAAGCTATAGATATGATTATGTTGCATTTAATAGAAGAAAATTTTTTGAATGAAGAGCGTTTTGCCAAATCTTATGTTCGTGGTAAATTTTATCAAAAACAATGGGGCAAAATAAAAATAAAACAAGGTCTAAGGCAGCATGGTATTCATCATAATTTGATTGAAAAGGCTTTAGCCGAGATAGATTTCGATGATTATATCAAAACCATTGAAGTATTAATCAACAAGAAAAACAAGCAATTATTAGGCAAAAATCTTTATCAGAAGAAGCAGAAAATCAGCCGTTATTTGATGCAAAAGGGCTATACATATACTGAATTCGGTGATTTGTTGAATGATTTATAAAAAAACAGATTGGCAATTGCCAATCTGTTTTTTTTTTACAAATCTTAGATTTTTATTTTCCAAAAGCATAACCAAGAGCCAAACCTAAAATAGGATAGCCACCTGAGTAGTTATAATTTTCAAAATTTGCGGAACGGTAGCCATAACCGAAATACAAATCTAATGCAACACCTGAATCCCAAACCCATTGGTTTCCGGCTTTAACGCCACCACCTATTGAAAAGACGGATTCTTTTTTTGTAGTTGAGTCATATTTATAATCATAAGATAGTGAACCGATATCCAAAATAGGAGCAGCAAACAGTCCACGAGGTGCTTCAGAATTGTTTGAGAAATAAAAACGGTATTCTGCGCTACCACCAACACCTGAAATACCTAAGTTACTCCAATTGAAAAAACTGGCTCCTATGGCAACAGAATTTTTTGCAGATAAGGGTTTTTCATAAGTAACATTAAATACGCCAAATGCAAATCCTATTGGATTAACTTTGATAATACTACTGGCTTCTTGTGCTTTTAAACTTGAGATGCCAAATAAAGCGATAAGAATGATTAATAATCCTTTTTTCATAATAATTTAATTTAGATTAGTTGTTGCCTACTCCTTTTTTTAATTGGTTTTTTCGGCTTATTCCCAATATCTTTCAAAGATATAAAATTTTATAAAAAAAACAAACAGATTTTGTCATCAGTTACTTTTTTTACCAAGCTTTTTGTATTTTTTAATGTCAAATTTCCGGTTTTAATAATTCCGGAATAATATTAAATGCATTTTAAATATATTTTTTGAGTTTTTATAAGATGTCAATACCTTACATTTGATTAAATTACTTGTTTTATCGATAATATTCCCATTAATGGAAATTCATTTTAGCATCCAATCTTATGTTTTTTGTAATTTTATAATACGGCTCAATTTATGCTGTCTATCAATAACTATCAGCAAATACATTCCGGTTTGTAAACGGGATAAATTGTATTGTGCTTGATTGACATCTTCGATTTGTTTCGTCCACAGTTCTTTTCCGTTTAGGTCAAACAAACGGATTTCATATGTATTGTTTTCGGGCAAATTGATTTGTACTTTGTCCTTTACCGGATTGGGAAATACTTGTACACCTTGCAAGATGCCATAGTCTTGAATGCCGACCAACTGTGCCACATCGGGTCCAATAAAACCTTCGGACAGATGAGTTGTTCCTTGGGTGTTTTCTTGCACCGCTACTTCACCCACAGTGAAAATAACTTGTGTGGTTCCTACGCTTGCGCTACCGCCACCGGTAGATAAGCTTGATTTTCGCAGTTCCGTTTGGCTATAGCCTAATGTAATACTGCTTATTGCGATGAATAATAATAATTTTTTCATGATATTTATTTGTTTTTTAAAAGAATTTTTTCCAAGACTTGTAAACGCTTTTCTTGCTCTTGCAATTTTGCACTTTGTTGTTGGAGTTTTTTTGCCTGGTCTTGTAATTTTACCTGTTGTTTTTCAATAATTTCCTGTTGTTCCTGAATAGCTTTGGTTAAAGGCACTACAAACTCCGCATAACGCAAGGCATAGTGGTCATTTTCGTTGTCCGGTGTATCTACCCCATGAAAATCATAACCGACGCTTTGAGCGGCTTGTTCTACTTCTTGTGCAATAAAACCGGTTTGGACCTCGGCGGCTTTGAGCTTTTCACTTTCAGGCAGATGCAAGCTGTCAGGTGTCTTATTAAACTTTGCAATAGCATTCATATCCAAGTGGTATGTAACCGGGCGTAGTTTTTTTATAAACGCCAAACCTATGACGTTTTCTTGAATATCGGTTTTAAAACGCCTGTCTGATACATTACTCCAGTTGGCATATCCGCCTATGCTGGATACCGAACTATTACCAAGACGTATTTGGTTACTACCGGAAATTGCAGCGTTATAACCAAGGGCAGTAGAATTAGTATAGTCTGTACCATTGCCAAAAGCAGAGGAGCCTATTGCGGTATTTTGATTACCTGTGAGGTTATGTTCTAGGGCTCCGGCACCGCAAGCAGTATTATAAACTCCGGTCGTATTGTCATATAAAGATAAAGTTCCAATAGCAGTATTGTCATCCCCTGAATCATTGTTGTACAAGGCTTTATATCCACCGGCAAAATTTAAAGAACCTGTATAATTATTAAACAATGTACGAAATCCGATGGCTGTATTATCATTACCATGTCCCCCCCATAATGCATTAAAACCAACAGCCGTATTTTCATTTCCCGAACCGTTATTATAAAGAGCCAAATAGCCTAATGCAACATTCTTATTGCCCGTTGAACTATATTGAAGTGCTCCATATCCATTTGCTGTATTGTTTTCTCCTGTTGTATTTGTTGACATCGCATATACTCCGGTAGCAGTATTCTGTTTCCCTGTAGTATTTTGATGCAATGCCCGGACCCCAAGTGCAGTATTTTGATATCCTGTAGTGTTATAATACAAGGTTTTTATTCCTGTAGCAGTGTTATCATATCCTGTGGTGTTGGCGTAAAGCGCTTTAGATCCAATGGCTGTATTGCTTTTAGCTTGATCTGATTGCGTAACTCCTTGCCCATTATGATATAAAGCGGAATCTCCAACAGCAACCAAATTACTTCTGTTGGTATTTTGGCATAAAGCGTTAACACCTATTGCGACATTTGAATTTCCTGAGATATTTTGAAAAAGTGCTTGAAGTCCATTGGCTGTATTATTATTTCCAGTGGTATTCGCATAAAGTGCTTGAAAACCATTGGTAGCATTTCCATCTCCCGAAGTGTTAGAATAGAGCGCAAGAGATCCATTGGCGGTATTGAACTCTCCGGAATTGTTTAAAAAAAGTGTCTTAAATCCATAGGCAGTATTGTATCTTCCGGTAGTGTTGGCGTTCAATGCTTTATAACCTATGCCCACACCCTTATTATCACTTTGGTCATCGTTGGCACCGGCATCTACACCTATAAATATTGATGAGCCGTTGGCGTCTGAACGGGCATCGGTTAAATCATCAAGTTTTGTAGTGCCACCATGAGGTAGGGTTACAGTATTCCCTTGTGAAATTGTGAGTTGGTCGTTGTTTATAGTGAGATTTTGAATTTCATTAGCAGGGTCATGATCGGCATCATTGATATCATCGCCATCGGATAGTCCGGCGGGGACGTTGGATAAATCGCCGAAATTGCCACTAAATGCATTGCCGGCTTTTTCGGCAAATTTAGCGTAAGGTACGGCTTTAAACTCGGTGGTGCCAAAATCTTGATAACCGCTACCGGTATCTATTTCCACTTTTAAGAAATATGGGGAA
>WGDF01000145.1 GCA_015493405.1 Flavobacteriaceae bacterium | reverse complement strand
ATTATGTTCTTGACAAGAAATAAACCAGCTTGAAAGAATTAAAATGAGCACTAAATTTTTCATATCAATAGGTTCTAATTAATTATATGTTAGACTTTAAAAATAACCAATAGCACACATATAAACCTGTTAGATATCAGTTTTTAACTTATTTTAAAATAACTATCATTTAACCCGAAAAATTTCTTATAAAGCCATAGAAACCAATTGATTAAAAGATACAAAATACTTATAGAGATGAAAGAAAATTTGATTGAAGCCGAAAAATAAGCCACTTTTGACCAAAGCTCAGAAAGATGCCCATTCAATAAACGAATAAGGGAAATGTTTTCTAACACATCAAAAAAAGCAGCCAAAAATGCCAACCAAATAAATATTTTTCCATAGGGATAAAAAGGCCGATTAAACCATAATTTATAATTAATTTGGTAAATCAATAAGCCTATAAAAGTTGAATAAAGTATTAAAAACAAAAAATCGATACCTAAACTCAATCCGGCATTTATTTTAGCATGAAGATTCCAAGAATGCAAAATCGATTCAGAACGGTCAAGGTTATGGGCCAATTCAAATGATACAATACCATTTTTGCAAACAGAATTTTTTAAAGGCGCATCAAATAATTTGAGACTGAACATCACAAACAGTAAAGCAATCAGGAGCGAAAATGATAAAGATTTAAAATGAGTTTGGATAAAGTTTCTCATAAAATTATTTTTAATAAACTGATTATCAAAGGTAAACAAACTTTCATAAAATAAAAATCTTTATTTCAAATCAAGGATTTCCAAATCTTTTTTACAGCTTATATATTTGGTCTTAAGAAGCTCTGTGCATTAAATCATAAGCGAATTTTCGCCAAAAAACCTTTTCTTTTTCAGGTAAATGGGTCTGTTTCAAAGCTGATAAAGCTGCTTGGGTATAGACTTCTATTTGGTCTTGTGCCACTTTATCAACCTGATATTTTTGAAAGATTCGGACAGTTTGATGAATCAAATCATCATCGCTAATTTGTTGATTCTGAAATAATTCTAATAATTTAGCCCGATCATCCGGCATCGCTTTTTGCAAAGCCGTTATATATAAAAAAGTTTTTTTACGATCGAGAATATCACCCCCAATACGTTTGCCAAAAGTTTCTTTATGACCAAAAGTATCCAAATAATCATCTTGTATTTGAAAAGCCAATCCCAATTGCACCCCAAAATCAGCTATGTTTTTTATATCTGACGGCGCCACTTGAGCCAATATCCCGCCAAATTGGAGCGCCGCGCCTAATAATACAGCCGTTTTAAGCCGGATCATTTCAATATATTCAGGAATTTCGACATCTTGTCGTGTTTCAAAATCCATATCCATTTGCTGCCCCTCGCAAACTTCGATTGCCGTTTGGTTCAACAATTGATTGAGCTGCTTGTAAACGGAGCCATCATAAGCTTCAAGCATTTTATAAGCCCATACCAACATCGTGTCGCCTGACAGAATAGCCGTGTTTTCATCCCATTTCCGATGAACCGTCGGCTTGCCCCGCCGAATAGGGGCGGCGTCCATAATATCATCATGAAGTAAAGTAAAATTGTGAAATATTTCAATAGCCGAAGCGGCAGGTAAAGCCATTTCAGTATTGACACCAAAACTTTTAGCAGAGCGTAATACTAAAAGTGGGCGCACCCGTTTACCACCATTTTCCAAGGTATATTTAATGGGTAAATATAAATTTACGGGCTCTTTATTATAAATTTGTTGTTCCAAATACTGTTCAAACTGTTGCTTCAATGCTTTCATTGTCATCCAAAAATATTTTGGATAAAAATACTAAAATATTCGGGGTTAAAAAAAATGAATTAATTTTGCTTTAGAAAAAATCAATTATGAAAGAGAAACAATTACAAAAATGGGAGAAAACCAGATTGTTGGGGCCTTGGAAATACGCTTTAATTTATGGCACTATTTGGGGATTAGCGGTTGCTGCCTTTGTCTTTATAGCAAATTCTTTGGGACATTTTAATCAAGCTTTTGACAATATTCCGGCTATTCTTACGATGTTGCTGACCTATTGGGTTACCGGTATCATTATTTATCGTTTTATTTTTTGGCGTGCCAAAGAGCGGGTTTATCAAGCTTGGAAAAATAACCAATGATTTATAATGTAAGTTTAATACAAAACCGCACTTAAAAATCCGGTTTAAAGGCCATTCGGATCGCAAATTTTGGTGAATGTAAGCCATTGACACTAGTATAATCACTCCGCCAGACGGCATCTATACGAATAAAACGCAAATTGCCATAACCAATATTTTCCAAACCGAAACTGTATTCATAATATATTTGATTAGTCGGTGCAGCATAGTGAATATTGGACTGATTAATACTTTGGTTCCGGTCTGAGATACTGCCATAGGCAGCTCTAAATGACATAACAGTACGCCATTTGAGTTTTCTGATTAAAGGCAAACGGTTGAGCACAAATCCATTGAAATGATGTTCAAAAAATCCGACCAAATAAGTATCCGTTACGAAATCGTAGTAATTCAGTAAGGTAAAAGTGTTGGGTTTAAGAACCAGAATTTGGTTGGCCGGAATGGGATTGAGCAAAGCCAAAGGTACGGTGCCAAAAGTTTTACCGGCTTCTATAGTCACATCCGTTTTTCCTATTTTGCCCAACAAAACCCGTTGCATATAACGGAATTGCAATTTATCATAGCTAAAATCTCCACCCAAAGCTTTTATGCCATGATGGTAATTGACAATAAATGATGGATATGGATTTTTACCGTAACGTTGTTCCACACCCAAACCATAAACCTCACGTCCTGGCGTATAGGTCAAATAAAAACTACTTCCCACATCGGTTACCTTACTTTTAATTTGAGATCCGTTAATACTATAATCCATACTAAATAACCGATGATTTGCCGGTTGAATGAGTCTATACGATGGTATTAGTCCGAAATGAAAATTCTTAGCAATCCGATAATCCAGTTTCAAACTGCGTTCTTGAATACGAGATAAAAAAACATTTTTGCCCCGTGATAAAATAAAGTTTGCCCCTAAATTCTCTACAAACATAATTTGTCTGACATTCATCAAAGTACGCGCCTGCTGAACATAATCGTCCATTATATTTAACCCTATTTCTATACGCGGTTGATAACGCAACAGGTATTTAGCTTGCAAGCCCCATTTTATTTTTTGATCTTTTAAGCCATAGGCTATGTGACTGTATAAACGAAAACGATCATGGTTGGTTTTAAAAGTTCTAAATCCGGCGGATAAACGCAAGCCTTCCACCCCATTTTTACCAATAGCTTGAAATAAGGGACCGAATTGAACATTTTTAGCCATATTAAAATAGCCGGTCGTTAAAATATTAATCCATTTATTGATATTTCGTATCCGTTTCTTATTCTTGACTTTGTCAATCAACCGGTACGTTTGTTCAGATTGTGTCAAATCGACATAATTTTTCCAATACAAACTATCTTTTTTAAACTGGTTGGGTTTATATTTGATGGTCAATTGATCATAAAAATCCGAAGGATGCGACCGGTCAAAGCGATAATCAGAATAAAAATATGATTTCTTGATGGTCAATCCTTTGTTGTTATCACTCTTATCTAACAATGTAAAATCGCCTTCAAAAATATCAGATTTAGGCAAGTAAATACTATCATTGACAATGAGATATTCTTTTTCAATATTGACGCCACGCACAAAATTGACATTAGCTTCTTTATTGAGTTTCATCTGTATTTTAGTAACCGCAAAATTTTTATCCGAGACTAAGAAATTACCTTTAAAAGCTAAATCTTCCTGCCTTCGGGGAAAGAAATAAATATTATAAAACTTTTTTCCGGCTTTTTGAATACTATCGTAAAGCAAATAGTCATAAGTATCGAATCCGGTGCTCGATATAGGGCTGACAAAAGGCTTGTTAAATAAATTAAAAGTGTTTTTATAAATATCCACTGCATCAAATTTGTTGGCCATTCTATCGAACACAAATCCCTGTTGGTAAAAACCTTTGCTTTTTTCGGCTTCAATATCGACTCGCTTTTTATTTAAATGGTTGTCTCCATATATATGATAGACAATTTCTTTGATATAAATAGGTATAAAATAATTGAACCCATCACTGTCAAAAGGCAGTTCTCTTAAAACTTGGTTATAATCTTTTTTGAAGAGTTTTTTTAGAAACAAACTATCTAAATGATTCAAGCCTATTTCAGTCGTTTCATATTTTTTGTAGGCATAGTGTCCAACTTGTTTTAAGCCGTTTGTTTTGCGGTATGCCCAAATTTGTTTGAGTATTCTATAAGCCGGATTTTCTTTTTT
>WGDF01000144.1 GCA_015493405.1 Flavobacteriaceae bacterium | reverse complement strand
TCGGCTATGAAGCAGTCCTTACAAGCTTATAAACCCCGACTTAATGATTTGATAAAACTAGATGATTTTATCAATCAAGATTTTGGAACAAGTCAAAAATTAATGGCCTATTGTCAGGCTGAAGATACGCTATCATCTGCTATAGATGCTGTTCAAAATATATTGATACTAATTGGGCCGGAGGGGGGCTTTTCAGATTTAGAAGTCCAAAAAGCTAAAGATGCCGGTTTTGTTACCGCTACAATATCGCCCCATCGTTTGCGAACTGAAACTGCCGCCTTGGTCAGCTTGATGACGGCTCATTTTAAGTTGGAAAGTTTACCAAAAAATAAATAATATATTGGCTATAATAATCAGTCCGAAACCCCAAATCATAGTTTTGCGCATCTTAGAATCACCTAAGCCGATAACATAAGCCAGTTTCATCAAATTATTACTCACAATAGCAATCAGTGTTGCTTCGGTTAAAGTTTGCATGCCAATTTGGTATTTGCCGGTAAATAAACTCAATAAAAAGGGATC
Organism: Flavobacteriaceae bacterium; assembly: GCA_015493405.1. Taxonomy (GTDB): domain Bacteria; phylum Bacteroidota; class Bacteroidia; order Flavobacteriales; family Flavobacteriaceae; genus WGBX01. Next base: position 3,231 of record WGDF01000144.1, on the reverse strand, counting down.
GATATCCGTAACGCCAACTATAAAGGATAGAATATGTAAACCTTGATGGCCATACCATTTCAACACATATTCTGTCAATAAGGAAAAGAAGATAAAGAGAAAAGCAAATAGTAGTGCAGTTTTAAATTCCAAGGGATTTTTAACTTCCGTTTCTTTAAAATCTTGTTTATTTACCGATGACTTATCCGATTTTCTACTAATCCACCAAGCTATAATAGCTGAAATCAAACTCAGACTCAATAAGGGTAGACTCAAAGCTATTCCGGCAGTTTGATTAAAAATAAGGGATAAAATCCAAATGCGTAAATACATCATGCCGGTAGCTAATATTACGGCGGAAGCTATTTGGTTTAAATCTGTAGCATATTTACTTTTTTTGGCCAAAACCACACTGGTTGCCGTGCTGCTGTATAAGCCGCCAAGCAATCCGGTAATAAAGGCACCCTTATCCGGAAAAACAAATTTTTTAATGAGATAACTGATATATGAAATACCTGAAATAGCAACGACTGAGGCCCAAATTTTGAATAAAGAAACCGGAATTTGAGGGCTAATCGGTTGGTTGGATAATAAAGGCAACACGACTCCCGAAATGAGTAAAAATTTGGCTAAGGTAATAAACTCATTTTCATCAAATTTACGGGATAAATTCCAAAAAAAGCTTTTTAATTCGACTACAATTAAAACAATGGTAACAATTGAGATACTCAACCAAAGCGGTTTGGTATAAATAAGTGGTGCCAGAGTGTATGTAATGAGCGCCACCAGAATAGTAGTAATACCAAATTGTTTTTTTTCAGCAATTTTATAATTATAATAAATGGCCAAAAGGATTAAAATGCCAAAACCGCCGGCTAAATAAAGCCATTTATCATTATCAGAAACGACATATAATATATAGCCTAACAAACCTATGAAAACATGGGTGCGATCGGTTCCAAATAAACTTCCGATTTGGGCTTTCAAATTATTTTGGCGTAATTCCAGGCCAATGACCAGTGAAAAAGCTAAGACCAAAAACAAATTGATGATGTCAGGAGACAAGTTAATCAAACTATGGTTGGGCATTTAGAAGATTTTTAAGTATTGATAAAATCGATTAAATATTTTGGTTTAAAATTAAGCAAATTATTGTAATTTTTTATTATTGTGATGTCTGTTTTTGTCTCGTTGCGTGCGTGCTTTCATTTTATGATCCCAAGCGGCTTGTAAATCTATGCCGGTTTGATTGGCAATAGCCGTTAATACAAATAATACATCGGCGAGTTCCGCACCCAAATCATAGTTTTGATCACTTTCTTTTTCCGATTGCTCTCCGTAACGCCGGGCCATAATACGTGCCACTTCACCGACTTCCTCGGTAAGAATAGCCATATTGGTCAATTCGTTAAAATACCGAACCCCATATTGTTCAATCCATTCATCGACTTGTTGTTGTATGGTTTTTAAGGGCATGTGCTATATTTTTTTATGATTTTTTTTGAATTCATGACCGACCGTTATAAACCACGCCACTGCTATGATCCTTTTTACTACCGGTAACGCTAGATAAAATATTTATTTTTCCTTGGTCTTTGAGCAAACCCAATAAGGCAAAAATTAAAGCTTCTTTATAGTCGATTATAGTTCTATCGGGTATAACGACTTTGGCTGGACTGTAATGCGCAATACGTTCAACCATATAATCATTTAAGGCACCGCCTCCGGTGATTAATAATTTTCCGGGGCCGGTTTTAGACCCAATTTGTATCGCAAGGTGTTCGGTATAAGTATTTAAAATATCCGGAATGCTCAAATCATATTGGTCTATTAAGGGTAAAATTACGGTAGTTACAAATTCCCAGCCCAAAGATTTGGGTTGCCGGCTTTGATAAAAATCAAGTTGATTTAAGTGGTCTAACAAATCCGTGTTGGAATTGCCGGTAGCCGTCAATTGACCTTTGTCATCGTATGGCAAACCTATTTTTTGCATATAATGATTGAGGACAATATTGGTCGGACATATATCATATGCAATCCGCTTGCCGTTTTGGTCGTAGGAAATATTGGCAAATCCCCCGATATTTAAGCAATAATCATAATCAGCAAATAAAAGCCGGTCTCCAATAGGCACGAGGGGGGCGCCTTGTCCACCCAAAGCAACATCTTGCGTGCGAAAATCACAGATGGTTTTGATGCCTGTAAGGGCATTGATATGTGCTCCGCTTCCTATTTGTGTGGTATAGCCCAATTCGGGTCGGTGAAAGATTGTTTGTCCATGAGAGGCAATCAAATCAACTTTCTGAATTTCATTGCGTTTGATAAAATCATTGACTTGTTGACCCAAAAATAAGCCGTACTGTGCATCGAGATAAGCCAAATCATTAGCTGACATTTCAAATGCTTTTTGGAGCTTTGCTTTCCAATCAGGCGTATAGTTTAAGGTTTCAGCTTTTAAAATGCTGAAATCGGCCAAATGATCCAAATCGAATTGCACATAAGCAAGGTCTAAACCATCTAATGAAGTGCCGCTCATCAAACCGATAATGTATTTTGTATTAGGAATTGACTTCATTTATCTTTCAATTTTATTTCACTTGCTAAGATACAGTGAAAAAATGATTTTTTTTTATTAAATTTGGACACCTTAATCAAAAAATATAAATTATATGGATTTCTCACTTACAGAAGAACAGTTAATGATAAAAGAAGCTGCCCGAGATTTTGCTAATTTGGAATTATTACCCGGTGTGATCGAAAGAGATGAAAAACAATATTTTCCGCCAGAACTGCGACAAAAAATGGCTGAAATGGGTTTTATGGGTATTATGGTTGATCCCAAATATGGCGGAAGTGGTATGGACACAATTTCTTATGTAAACATTATGGAAGAATTGTCTAAGGTCGAAGCTTCGGCCGGCGTAATCGTGAGTGTCAACAATTCCTTGGTTACTTGGGGATTAGAACATTATGGTAATGAAGCTCAAAAACAAAAATATTTAGTGCCTTTGGCAACCGGAGAAAAATTAGGTGCTTTTGCTCTGAGTGAGCCCGAAGCCGGTAGTGATGCCACACATCAAAGGACAACAGCTAAAGATATGGGCGATCATTATTTGCTCAATGGGGTCAAAAACTGGATTACCAATGGTAACACGGCCGATACATATTTGGTCATCGCGCATACACATCCTGAAAAAGGACATCACGGCATCAATGCTTTTATCGTTGAAAAAGGCTGGGAAGGTTTTACAG
>WGDF01000143.1 GCA_015493405.1 Flavobacteriaceae bacterium | reverse complement strand
GGATGCAATATGTAACTAAACTGTGACAAAAAATAAAATATGAATGTAAAATATTGATTATGAATATGATAAAATGTTGTTGACCTGCCTTCTAAGCAGACGGTCACAGGTTCGAATCCTGTCGCGATCACTACATAAAATAAATTGGCTCCGTGGCGCAACTGAATAGCGCATCTGATTACGGCTCAGAAGGTTACAGGTTTGAATCCTGTCGGAGTCACAAACAAAAAGCAACTCATATTTGGGTTGCTTTTTTGGTTTTTACTGAATTTTTTTTATGCTAATTTTGACAAAAATTGCCCATTTTTACCTATTTTTGTAACCAAACTGTAACCAAAAAAATGAAAATAAATATAAAAGTTCGATATTCAAGAAGGTTAAAAAAGGGGTATCCGGTCATTGTTGAGATGTATCATAATGGAAAAAGAAAATATTTATCTTTTGGCTATTTTACTAAAAAAAATGACTGGGATAACTATAAGCAGCTGCCGTTGCCTTCACATCCGGATTATGATTATTTGCTACCTACTATTATTGAAATAAAGAAAAAATTGAAAACAATTAGGTATAATGGAATTACAGATTTTCAGCAAATAAAAGTGATGTTGCAAGGTGCCACGGCTACAACGGTAAATAGTTTTTCGGCTTTTGGTGACCAGTTAATAGCAGAACAAAGAAAACGCAAACTATATGCAAATGCACGCGTATATAACACAGCTTTACGTAATTTTGAAAAATATTTAGATAGGAAAATTACATTTAATGATATTGAATACAAAAATTTGTTGCGGTACAAGGACTACAAACTTACAAAAGTAAGTCCAAACACTATACACAATTATCTGCGCACCATTAGGGCTATATACAACGAAGCGGTGCGCCGTGGTTATGCGATAGATACGCGTCCGTTTAAAAATATATTTACCGGAATAAGTGTGCGTAATTCGATGCAGCGAAAAAAATATCTGACAAAAATGGATATTATCAAACTTGAAAATATCGAATTGCAAGATGTAGCGGCTTATATGCGTGATTTATTTTTATTGCAGTTTTATTTTGGTGGGCAAGATTTAAAGGATATTTATTTTTTAAAACGGTCCCGATATGTAAATGGAAGGATCTATTTTGAACGTGGCAAATTATCCGGCAAGGGGTATGCTTTTGATTTGCGGGTATTTGAAAAAGCGCGCGCAATCATTGAGCAATACACGGCTGTGGATGGCTATATATTTCCCGGAAGAAAAGATTTTGAAGGTTACCGCACTTTCTACCGTAGGTATTTGCGATATTTAAAGCGATTGCAAGTAAAGTTGGATATAAATATACAACCATTTGGTGGAAATTTAGCGGCGAAAGTGCCACGGCATACATTTGCCAACATAGGTAAACGGCTATTTATTGAAGAAGATATTTTGCGCGAGCTTATGGGACACGAGCGTAACGATATTGATAATTATTACAAAGATAAATACCCGGCTGATGTGCGCGATGCGGCACATTGGAAAATTATTGATACTACCAATCTGATGTAGTGGTTTGCATTTTGAATTTTTCTTGAAGTTCTTTGTTTAAACAAAATAAACTTTTTTTAATAACTTCACCTTTTCTGAAAATTTTACCGCGTTTTTTGGTAAAAAAATAATCAAATGTAATATTTCCAAAAATATTTTGATTGCCGTGTATGACAAGATCAGAAAGTGTAACCCTATATTTACCTTCTTTAATTTCTAAACGTAAATTGTAGCTAATTGATGCGTTGGTTAATTGCATTGGTTCTTGACATCCAGTATTGAACTGACCGGATGTAAAATGTAAAAACTTCTGTAAACTATCTTTTGATACACCCGGAACTTGATAAATTTTTTGCCAAATAACGTGTTTGTTTATTAATTTGAAGTTTGCGATTGTGTCTGATGGTTTTTGACTAAAAATAAATGTTGAAAATAATAAACTGACAATGAGAAATGACTTTTTCATAATTTTATTTTTGAGTTAAAAACGGCAACAAACTTATAAATTATTTTTTAAATCTGCAATTTCTTCACTTACTTTTTGTAATATTTTAGTTGTTTTTAAAATTTCATCAAAAATATGAGCGCTTTTTGGTGTATTATTCAATCGTGCTAAATAATCTTCTGTGTCATTTTTCAGCTTAATAAGCTGTTCTAATATTTTTTGTTGTTCAAAATTTGAAATGTTTTTATAAATAGAAATAGGTTCATTTATTGTATTTTTTTTTAATTCTTTCACAAATTCTTTGTAATTAATATCATAAACGTCATCTAATTTCTGAATAAAACTTCGTGATATTTGCAATTTGTTGCTGTAATAACGACTAACAGTTGCTTTTGATACACCTAATTTGTTTGCAAAATCAGTTACTGGATGCACTAATTGTAAAAAATCAGCTAATTCTACGAGATAATTATTAACCATAATGTATTGATTTAAAGGAAATTAAAAAATATTTACATAAATTATTACAAATATTTGCTATTTGTTACAATAAATTACATATATTTGCATTGTATTAATGACACAATAATACAAAATATTTTAATACAAAGATTATACCATATGAAAACAGTAAGAGTTGTACAAAACGAGGCAAAGGCAAAAAACATCTTACGAAATGCACAATTGATGAGCGATTTTTTAGCTATGGGCTACAAAACCCGTCAAACATTTATTGAGATATTCAAGGTGTATTATCCCGAAGTTGAGGTGAAGCAGATCTATCATTTATGGAATATCCGTTCGGTTGATGCGGTTTTGCTTGACAAATTTGAATCGATATTAAACCGTTTAAGACAAGTGTGATGTGCGAGTATATAAACATATCAGAATTTATAGACTATCTCAAACAAAATGAGTTGGTGATAGTGGATAAAAAATTGGTGCAATTTGAGCAACCTGATATCAAAGGTTTGTTGATCAAACGTTCGGTAACTTTTAAAGAGTTGCTAAATGCTAATATACTGCCAATCAAATCACGGCAGTCGCTTGTCAACTGGATTAATAAAGGCATCATCCGTGAAGAAACGGTATTCATAGGAAAGGATGGAAAAAAGCGCATCGCCGGAACTGAAATAAAACGATTAATCAAAACATATTATGAAAATTAAAACTAATTATGAAAGATTTATCAAACCGATTCCGAAGGATTTTTGGAATTATGGTTTGAATCCGATTACCGGATTGCCACCAAGTAAGGTAACCGGGCACAGTGATAAAACGATATATGGCTATAAATTAGTCGATAAGCGTGAATTTCCAAAAATGGTAAAGATATGAGAGATAACAGTTTCATAATAATAAAAGGTTGGATGATTAATAATTTGGAATTAACGCTTCCTGAATTGATTACATACGGATATATCTACGGCTACACGCAAAATGGCAAACAATGGTATGAAGGTAGTTTTAAAGATATATCAGATGATTTAAAATTTATCAAAAAACGGTGGATAATTGAGATTATGAAACGATTAATTTCACGCGGATTGATTGAGAAAAAAAGAGACGGAAATGTTAATAAATATCGTGTGATAATTGGACAAGATTTGTCAATTTTTACTAGTGCACAGAATGCACAACCTGTACCGGAAACTAGTGCACAGAATGCACAACCACTAGTGCACAGAATGCACTCTGACTATTTAAGTAATATATTAAGTAATCTATATAGATTTTTGAAAGTTGATAAATTGACAAGTGAACAAGACAAATTTGTCAAGATTTTGCTTGATGAAATTTGG
>WGDF01000142.1 GCA_015493405.1 Flavobacteriaceae bacterium | reverse complement strand
TGCCGATTTGTGCTTTGGGTTTAAGTCCTTTTTCTAAGGCTTGACGGGCGACGGATGCCGCTCTGGATAAATCTTCATAGGAAGAATTGGTACAAGAACCAATCAAACCCCATTCTACCTTAAGCGGCCAGTCGTTTTCACGGGCAACTTTACCCATTTCTTTAACTGCCGTATCTCTATCGGGCGTGAACGGTCCATTTAAATAAGGCTCTAATTCGCTGAGATTAATTTCGATAACTTCATCATAATATTTTTCGGGATTGGCGTAAACTTCGTCATCGGAACGTAAATAATCTTTGATTTGATTGGCTGCATCAGCAACATCATCTCGTCCGGTAGCGCGCAAATAGCGTTCCATAGCAGCATCGTATGCAAAATTGGAGTTAGTAGCACCCACTTCGGCTCCCATATTACAAATGGTTCCTTTACCGGTGGCCGATAAACTTTCGGCTCCTTCACCAAAATATTCTATAATAGCACCTGTACCGCCTTTAACGGTTAAAATACCCGCAACTTTCAAAATAATATCTTTAGGGGCAGTCCAGCCATTTAATTTACCGGTTAATTTGACCCCGATTAACTTCGGAAATTTCAATTCCCAAGGCATACCTGCCATAACATCAACAGCATCGGCGCCACCGACACCAATAGCTACCATACCTAAGCCACCGGCATTCACGGTATGAGAATCGGTACCAATCATTAAACCGCCGGGAAAAGCATAATTTTCTAATACTACTTGGTGAATAATACCGGCGCCGGGCTTCCAAAAACCGATACCGTATTTTTTAGAAACAGATTCTAAAAAGTTATAAACTTCGTTATTTTTGTTAATTGCTTCCTGCAAATCTTTACTAACGCCCATATAGGCTTGTATTAAGTGATCGAGATGCACAGTAGAAGGTACAGCGACTTTACTTTTTCCGGCTTGCATAAATTGTAATAAAGCCATTTGAGCCGTCGCATCTTGCATGGCGACCCGATCCACTTTAAAATCGACGTAATCTTTAGCCCGATTGAATACTTGATCGGGATTGCCTTGCCATAGGTGAGAGTATAAGATTTTTTCAGTGAAAGTCATAGGACGTCCTAAAACTTTTCTTGCTTTTTCAACCCTTTTGGGAATGGTCTCATAGACCTTTTTTATCATATCAATATCAAATGCCATATGCTATATATTTTTAATTAATAAATTCGAGTAACAAAAATAACTTTTTTTTATCAAAAAGTCCAATGTTCTAAATATAAAATTTTATTTTATGCTTTTTTTGAAATATCTGCATTTTTGGTACTCATAATTTTCTTATTATTAAATAATTTATATTTAAATTTTTTTATAATGTTCAAAGGCTTTTTTTACTAATTTCAGTTTATATTTGCAACAAATTTACTTTTAGAATGAGGACAAAATCCTAGTTTTATTTTAAATAAATTTTTAAGTAGCACATAATCAACGTGATATAACTAATAATTATTTTGTGATTTTTGTGTCATAAATATAAAAAATAGCCTACTTTTGCTATTTAGAAACATTCTTAATAATGAAATTAAAGGATTTAAAAATAAATCAAAAAGCTATTATTGTTAATTGTCAAGATAAGCAGTTACCACTCAAATTGATGGAAATGGGCTGTGTAGATGGCGTTGAAGTAACCTTGCTCAATAAAGCCCCTTTGGGTACACCTTTGTATTTTATGATGGGCGACACTCGAATGGCTTTAGGAAAAGAGATTGTAAATGAATTAGAAGTTGTATTAACAGAAGATGATGTCAAAGAAAAAGCTTAAAATTGCCTTGGTCGGCAATCCCAATACCGGAAAAACATCTTTGTTTAACAAACTGACCGGTTTGCATAAGAAAATTGGGAATTATCCCGGCATAACGGTAAATCGGGTGTCAGGGACATTTAAATTGGATGATGGCACCGAAGTAGAATTGATTGATTTACCCGGTACCTATAGTTTGCATCCGACTTCAAAGGATGAAGAAGTTGTTTTGAAAGAATTGCTGACCAACAGAGAGGGCATTGACGGTGTTTTAATGGTTGCCGACGTTAACAATTTGAAACGTAACTTGATTTTGTTGACCGAATTGCAAGATTTGGGTTATCCGGTTATGTTAGCCATTAATATGTGTGATGAAATGGCCAAAAAAGGCATTCGTATTGATGTTGAAAAACTGCAAGAATTGTTGCAAATTCCTGTTATTTTGGTCAGTGCCAAGAAAAGTAAAGGAAACGGAGAACGTAAAGGCAAAGGTAAAATTCATCAAATGCGGGAAATGTTACCTGAAATCTTTAAATTTTCTTCCAAAAAATATTTTGAATATTATGGTTTAACCGGAACGAATATCGATTTCATCAAGCCTGATTTTCCACAGGAAAACACTTACAAATTATGGCTGTTATACACAGAGCAGGATAAATTTAAATCTTTAATTGATGCCCATTATAAACAGATTTTGGAACTGCCTTTGGATCATTCTATTGTCAAAAGGTTATTACAAAAGGAAGTTGTCAAACGCTACCGTGATATCAATCATATTTTAAAAGAAACCTATCATATTGATAAGCGTAAAGCAACCGGATTAACTGAACGGATTGACCGGATTTTACTCCATAAAATATGGGGCATCTTGATTTTTGTCTTAATTATGTTTTTGGTTTTTCAAGCGATATTTACTTGGGCTTCAATACCGATGGATTGGATTGATAATTTTTTTAGTCAAACCAATATTTATCTCAAAGCAAATTTGCCGGATAATCAATTGACGGCTTTACTGACTGATGGTATATTATCCGGAATAGCCGGTGTTTTGATTTTTGTGCCGCAAATAACCTTGTTGTTTTTATTTATCGCCCTGTTAGAAGAGATGGGTTATATGAGTCGCATTGTGTTTTTGATGGATCGTTTGATGCAACCTTTTGGTTTATCCGGAAAATCAGTGGTACCTTTACTGTCGGGAACAGCCTGTGCCGTACCGGCTATCATGAGCGCCCGAACCATTGAGAACTCTAAAGAACGCTTGATATCAATGTTGGTCACGCCTTTTATAACCTGTTCGGCGCGTTTACCGGTTTATACTATAATTATCGCATTGATTATACCAAAGGAAGAAAGTTTTGGTTTTATCAATTTGCAAGGTTTGGTATTGTTCGGTTTATATTTTTTGGGTTTTGCTTCAGCTTTATTAGCGGCTTTTATCTTGAGCAAATTTTTGACATCAAAATACAAGCGTTATTTTATATTGGAAATGCCTGAATATAAAGCCCCTATTTTAAAAAATGTCTGGATTACGGTTTGGGACAATGTTAAAGCTTTTATGTTTGGTGCCGGCAAAATAATCGTTGCTTTTTCTATTATTTTATGGTTTTTAGCCACGCATGGCGGCCCTAAATTTAAAGATGCCCAAAAGTATTTTCAAACAGAAAAATCAGCCCATACCAATACGCCATCAGATTTGTCTTCTTATAAATTAGAACATTCCTATTTGGGACAAATGGGTAAAACCATTGAGCCGGTGCTTAAGCCCTTGGGCTATGATTGGAAAATAGGAATTGCTATTATTACCTCGTTTGCTGCACGAGAGGTTTTTGTCAGCACATTATCGACCATTTATAGTGTGGGTGCAAATGACGATGATCAATTATTGCGTGAACGTATGGCATCCGAGCGTAATTTAGTTACAGGGCAAAAGACGTTTACTTTTGCCGTAGGGATTTCATTATTGCTGTTTTATGTCTTCGCAATGCAATGTTTCAGCACTTTGGCAACCTTGCGCAATGAAACCAAAACATGGAAATGGCCGGTCTTAGTTTTTGTTTATATGACCGGAACGGCTTATATCACTGCTTTAATGGCTTATCAATTTTTAAAATAAATTTTATGGTAAATTTAATTATATATTTAGCTGTTATTTGGGCCGTTTATCAAGTTTATCTTCGTTTATTTAAACCAAGTAAAACCTCAGGCTGTGATAAATGTGCAAAAAAACTAAACAAATAACTGTTCAAATTCGGTTAACCTATCTTACTAAAAATTTGTATTTTTTTAACAATAAATCATTATATATCAATATGTTAAATGTTTTTAGTTGAACTAAATATCAGTTGAAGTAATTAAATTTTTATAATTAAAACTGCGATTCGGATCAAAATTCAGATGACCTTGCTTGATAAACAGCGGGCTGTCAAAATTATTGGTAAATAAGCCTCCGGTTCCTAAGCCTTGTGGCATTTGGACATTTAATTGATAGGTAAATTGTGCAATGGCATTGAGTCCGATATTACTTTCTAAAGCAGATGTAATCCACCAACCGGTTTGATTGTATTCGGCTGCTTTAATCCATGATTCCGTTCCCGAAAAACCACCATGAAGAGCCGGTTTTAAAATGACATAATGTGGTTTTATCATGCCGAGAAAGCCTTGTTTATCAAACTGATGATTATAACCGATGAGCTCTTCATCCAAAGCAATAGGAATAGGTGTTTTTTGACATAATTGTGCCATTTTTTCAATTTGACCGGCTCGAATAGGTTGTTCTATCGAATGCAGATCAAAATCCGATAGGCGTTTCAATTTTTCAAGAGCTGTGTCAGGCATAAATGCACCATTGGCATCGACCCGAATTTCGATTTCGTCTGCAGAAAATTGTTGCCGGATATATTTTAATAGACCCAATTCATCTTCAAAATTAATGGCGCCAATCTTGAGTTTGATAACTCTGAATCCGGAGGCGATTTTATTTTTAATTTGTTCAAACATGAATTTTTTTGTGCCCATCCAAATAAGTCCATTGATAGGGATATTTTTCGTCCCGCTAGTAAAATCAGAAGGGTAGAGTAGATAGGGTTTTTCATTTTCTAAACTTTTTATAGCCTGTTCCCAACCAAAAATAAGAGAAGGATAATCTTTGAGATATTCTAAAATATCCGATTTTGGCAGCTGGATATTGCGAACCAGCCACTGCATTTTTTTTTCATAATCGGGTTTGTCATCCGATGAAAGTCCTTTGAATAAATTGGCTTCTCCAATCCCTATTTTATCCTGTTTTTTGATAATTAAAAAATAGGTTTCTTTGGTTCGAAGAACACCTCGTGAGGTGCCGGCCGGTTGTTTAAAATTTAAGATGTATTTATGATATGCCGCTTTCATTTTTCTACCTTTTCATCTTCACTTTCCGATGTTCCGACTCGCTTTTTTCTCTTTTTGCCGCTAAATTCGAGTTTGTATAAAACATAACCGAACCCGACCGCTAAATGTAGCATGACAATGATAAATAAAATATTGGCTAAACTCATTTTATAATTTTAAAGATTTATTTTAAGATTAAACTGATGGGACAATGATCTGAGCCCATAATGTCTGTATGAATCAGGACGTCGGCAACATGATCAATAAAGCGTTTACTGACTAAAAAATAATCAATCCGCCAGCCGGCATTTTTTTCTCGCGCATGAAAACGATAGCTCCAATAAGTATAAACAACTTTTTGAGGATACAAATAGCGGAAACTATCGATAAAACCGGCATTTAAAAGGTCTTCAAATCCTTTTATTTCAACGGCTGTATAACCGGCCGTTTTATTATAGTTTGACTTGGGATTTTTTAAATCGATGGCTTGATGCGCTACATTCATATCTCCGGTAATAATAACCGGTTTTTGTTGATCCAACTGTAAGACATAATTTTTAAAATCTTTGTTCCATTGTTCTTTATAAGCCAATCTTTTTAAGCCTTGTCCGGCATTTGGAGTATATACATTGACCAAGAAAAATGGCTCATATTCTGCCGTTATCACACGACCTTCTTGATCATGCTCGGGCATATTAATGCCATAGTTTATATTAATGGGATGTGGTTTGCTCAATAGAGCAGTGCCCGAATAGCCTTTTTTTTCGGCCGAATTGGCATATATTTGATATTGATTTTCAAAACTTTTAAGGGCCTCCAAGACCTCGTTATTTTGTGCTTTGGTTTCTTGTAAACATAAGATATCCGGATTGATTTGATGGATATTTTCGGCAAACCCTTTTTTAATTATAGCTCTTATACCATTTACATTCCAAGATGTTATTTCCATAATCGATTGATTTTTAGCAAAATGAAAAAAATACATGACTTTATTTAGCCTTGGGCAAGATACAATTTTTTTTAGGATTGATGGCAATTCAAATTTCATTCAAGTCACAGTCTACAAGGATGTATTTTCAAGACAAATTTTCTTATATTTGAATCTCTTAAATTAATTTGATATGAAACGAATCGCTATTTTTTGCGGGGCCAGTATTGGTCATAAGACTATTTATGCACAAGAAGCACGAAAATTGGGCCGTTTTTTAGCCCAAAAAAATATTGAAATCGTATTTGGTGGGGGTAAATTTGGTATGATGGGCGCTATTGCAGATGCCGCATTAGAAGCAGGAGGTCATGTTATTGGTGTAATTCCCGAATTTTTAAAATTGGAAGAAATTGAACATAAGGGTATTCAGCAAATGATAACCAGCAAAAATATGTCGGATAGAAAAGTGACTATAAGTAAAATGGTAGATGGCTATATTGCATTGCCCGGCGGATTTGGTACACTGGACGAAGTAATGGAAGCTCTGACTTTGGGACAACTACAAATTGAAAAAAAACCAATTGCTTTACTCAATACCAACGATTTTTTTAAGCCTTTGATTGCCCAATTTGATTTGATGGTCCAAGAAGGTTTTTTAAAACCCGAAAATCGATCAATGTTGTTGGTTCATGATAATATTGAAACACTGTTTGAATTGATGGAAGATTATGAAGCACCTACGGTTTCAAAAATAGTGCATACAGTTGCTTTTAAATAAATTAATATGAAGGAATTGCAATATAATTTTCCCCAAATTATGGGCATATTGAATGTAACGCCCGATTCTTTTTTTGATGGAAACCGGTATAGAACCGAGCAAGCTGTTCTCAATCGGGTGTCACAAATGCTGTCGGAAGGCGCTGATATCATCGATATTGGTGCTTTTTCATCCCGTCCGGGAGCTGATTTTGTCAGCTACAAGGAAGAGCTAAAGCGTTTAATGCCTTTTTTAAAACAAATAAAAAAACATTTTCCTCAAGCTGTTTTGTCTATAGATACTTACAGACATCAAATCGCACAGGAAGCCATTGCAGAAGGGGCACATATTATTAATGATATTTCGGCCGGAAATTTAGACCCTATGATGTTTGAAACTGTGGCGCAATTACAAGTGCCCTATATTATGATGCATATGCAAGGGCAGCCCAAAAATATGCAGCTTAATCCGCAATATAATCAGGTTATAACAGATATTTTGACTTTTTTTGAAGAAAAAATTGCCGAATTAAACCGGCTTGATTTCAATCAAATTATAATAGACCCCGGCTTTGGTTTTGGCAAAACTTTGGAACAGAATTATGAAATTTTACAGCATTTAAATCGTTTTAATCAATTGGACTATCCTGTTTTGGTAGGCTTATCGCGCAAATCAATGCTTTATAAACCATTACATATCAAGCCGGAAGAAGCTTTGAATGCCACTACTGTTGTCCATACTATTGCTTTGCTTAATGGCGCCAAAATTTTGCGTGTTCATGATGTTAAACAAGCGGTTGAAACCTTAAAAATTATGAATTTGCTCCATAAAAAAGATGATTGATATGAAAAAAACAGGAATTCTCATTTTACTTGGTTTATTTTTGGTTCAATGTCAAAAGAAGCAAGATTATAAGCTGGATCGTCAAAGTCTTGAAATCAATGATTTTGTTTGGAAAGCCATGAATGCTATGTATTTATGGAAAGATAAAATGCCCGATTTAGCCGATGGAAAATTTAACAATCAAGATGAGCTCAATACCTACCTGCAAGATTTTAACCGGCCTGATGATTTGTTTGAGCATCTGATTTATCAAAGACAAACGGTGGATCATTGGTCTTGGATTGTCGATGATTACGAAGCCTTATTGCAATTGTTTCAAGGCATTAGGAAAACGACCGGCATGCACATTGGTTTGGTTTATGAACCCGGCAGTAACAGCCGTATTTTTGCCTATGTTAAGTATGTAGTTCCGCATTCGGATGCCGCTCAGAAAGCCATCAAACGTGGAGATTTGTTTCGCAAAATTAATGGTCAAGAACTAACTGTCAATAATTATCGGGATTTGCTCCAATCTGATGCTATGACGATTGAATTGGCAACTTGGACCGGGCAAAATTTAGAAGATACGGGCAATTTAGCGACACTGCAAAAATCTACAGTCAGTGAAAATCCAATTTTCATAAACCGAACATTTACAGTTGGTCAACATAAAGTCGGTTATTTGATGTATAATGGTTTTATGTCCAATTATGATGAAGACTTGAACCGGGTTTTTGCCGGTTTTAAAGCGCAACAGATTGATAAACTCATCATTGATCTGCGTTATAATCCGGGGGGGAGTGT
>WGDF01000141.1 GCA_015493405.1 Flavobacteriaceae bacterium | reverse complement strand
TGTGCGCCATCCTAAAACCCCACCGCTTAAAGTCAATGAACGGATATTTTTCAATCCGAAATTATCGATGGAAGGACCGATGTTGCCGGCTTTTATGGGTTTACCGATGCAAATTGTCTCTATGTTGATTATTCTGTTTGCCGTATTTGGTGGCTTTAACCAGATGCGTGAAAAAATGCCGCATATTACCAAAGCCCGGCATCTACCGTTGAAAGCGCTAATTCCACCCTTTATTATTTCGTGGATTATCGTCACCTCAGCTATCAATATCGCATTTTTTGCCACGATGCACTTATTTGACGTGCCTATTGCCGCAGCGGCACAATGGCGCATCGTCTTTATCATCTCGATGTTGGTGTTGGCGATGGAAAGTTTAGCTTATTTCTTGGTGTTAAATATCAGGAATGGTGCTGTTTTGGCAGCTATTATTACCTTAATTGTTTTCCCTGCCTATATGTATTCGGGTTACTTAATTCCCGGTAATCAAATGGCAGATTTGCCCAACAAAATCGGTTCATGGTTTCCGCTACGGCATTATATGAAAGCCATTTATCCGGTGATGCATCACAACCTGCCATTGAGCGCTGTTCAAGGGGCTATGGATCAAATCTATATTTATATTTTAGTATTTATAGGCTTATCTATTTTGTCCATTTTGTTTGGCCGGTGGGAAGAAAAACGCAAAAGAAGACATTATGCCGAAAAGCAACAACCTAAATCATAAAAAATCAGAACAATGATGAAACGAATATATATCATCCTATTTTTAGCCGGGATCATCAGTTTGCCGGCACGCAGTCAAGAAGTCATCAGCTTGGATAAAGCTATTGATTTGGCATTGAAAAACAATCCGAAAATTCATGCCATGCAGCATCAAAGCGGCATAGCAGATGCCAAGAAAAAACAAGTGGAAGCGAGTTTTTATCCGAAAGCCGATGTTATTTCCAAATATATGTATGCCAATAATTTGCCGAATTTTTATCCCTTATTGGGCGTAAAAGTTCCGGTAATGAATGGCAGCGCACCCAACGGCGATTATGTCATGTTGCATCCGATGGCGCCTTTTATGAACAATGCCCGCGATCTTTTTATGACCGATGTCAATGTGGTATATCCGATTTATACCGGCAACAAACGAAAAAACGCGCTGACAGCTATGGATTTGCTCAAAGATGCCTACAATGTGCAAACGCAGGAAAGTGAAGCCGATTTGGTCTTAAAAGTCAAAAATGCGTTTTACAACTATTTGATGCTCAACGATGTTATCAGCGTTTATGAAAAAGCATTGACCCAATATCACAAACATTTGGACTTGGCACAAAAAGCTTATGAACAAGGCGTGCGTTCTGAATTTGACATCTTAAATTTCAAAAGTAAAATTGCCGATTTTAACAGCAAAATCATCGAATTGAAAGGCAAACGGCAAATCGTTATGACCGGACTAAAAAGTTTGATGGCACTGCCCATGGATAAAGAGGTGCAATTCAGCGGTAATATCGGAGATTTTTTCAATAAAAAAGAATTACTGGGACACCCACAACTGTCTGATTTACAACAAAATTATCTCAAATTGCATTATTTAAACAAAATGCAAGAACTCATTGCTACCAAGCAAAAAATTACGTGGGCAGATCGTTTGCCGGTGGTTTTTTCTTTTGGTAATTATCATATTTACCACGGCAAAGATTTTCCGCCTTTTGACAAAACTTGGCGCGATGGTTATGCCATTGGTGTGGGCGCAAAACTCAACCTGTTTGACGGCAATAAAACCCGTGCCAAAATGGATGAACTCAAAGCCAAATCGATGATGCTGTCAGATTATCAAGATGGTTTGAAACTCAAATTGCGCTTTGATTACAAAAAAGTACAAGAAGAAATCGCTGCCTTAAAAGCACGAATGGATGCTCAAAAATCCAATTTGGAAGTCAGTCAAAAAGCTTATGAAATAGCACAAACCGGATACAAAAACGGCGTTACCACCAATATTGCTTTGAATGATGCCTATTTGAAAATACTTAAAGTGCAAACCGGCATTATCAATCTGAAAAAACAGATATTGGCTATGGAAGCTTTGTTGGAATATTATAATGGACAAAACAAATAAAATATAAGACCTACTAGGTTTTGAAAACCTAGTAGGTCTGAAAAATAAACCAATCAAAAATTCAAAAATCATGAAAACACAACAACCAAGCATCGAACAAATACTCGAATTGATGAAACAACAAATGGGTGAAGCCCCCGAAACTTTGGTACAATTATCGGAAATTAATCCCGATTTTGTGGTGCACCACGCTATGAGCAAACAATTTGCTATGCAAGAAGGGAACATTCCCCCAAAATACAAAATTTTGATTGGACTGGGTGCCGCCGCCGCTTTGGGTGTACCTGCTTGTATCAATGCCTATGTGCAACAAGCACTTAAAGCCGGTATCAGTCCCGAAGAATTGGTAGAAACCTTGGTCTTAACGCGTTTTGTTAAAGGCACGTCGGTGATCAGTACGGCTGCCGAAGCCATTAAAATGATTTCGGAAGCGCAACAATAATATTTATTGAAAGACCTGCTAGGTTTTTGAAACCTAGTAGGTCTTGAAAATTGAAATAACTTAATGTTAAAAATAATTAAGATAAATCAATGAATTTTAATAATAAAAAAACCAAAGTTTGATATGCTTTTGACTATGGTTATAGCATCAGACCTAGCAGGTTTTCAAAACCTACTAGGTCTTAAAAACAATAAGAAATTTCAATTGAGCGCCGTAGGTGCGACACCTTTGTATCAAACCTGAAAACCTACTAGGTTTTGGAAACCTAGTAGGTTTAGAAAAAAAATTGAAAAACAAAATGTATATTTAAGTATTTTAATCACATCAGTTTCAACCTAAAAAGATTATTTTTGCTTTATGAAAGTCAAGAAAAAACGCCTTTCGACAGCTGTCCGAAAAGAACAGATTAAAGATATGATCTTAAAAATTCTGTTCGAAGAAGGCAAAAACAAATTAACGACCAAATACATCGCTCAAAGATTACATTTAAGTGAAGGGGCATTATTCCGGCATTTTTCAGGCAAATCGGATATGTTTGAAAGCATTTTGGATGATGTGATTGTGCAGTTACTAGGCACCTTAAAAGAAATTGCCATTACCGAATTACTGCCGGATAAAAAACTGGAAGAATTTATTTGTTTTACCTTGTCATATCTCTACAAAAATAAAGGTATTACCTTATTGATTTTTACCGAAGCTTCCGAAAAAGATGATACCAAACTCAAGCAAAAATTGGAATATATTTACCGGCAACAAAAAGTTTTATTTAAGAAAATAGTTTGGGAAGGCATTCGTGCCGGTATTTGGCAAAAACAAACCAATGTTGATGCGCTTGCTACTTTATATATGGGTATTCCGGTTACTATGAACTTAGAAATATTATTGCATGAACAAGATTGTCAACTCGATAAATTTTGTAATGATATGAAAGATATTATTTTAAAAATATTGGCATAAGTACTTGCCTTGTTAGTTGATTATTGGAAAAAACCTGTCAAAATTTGACAGGTTTTTTTATGAAAAATTTTGTTTGATTAGGTTCATTAATGATACTATTCCAAACCTTCCACCACTTTATGTAATCTTTTGAGCTATGGCCCAAACCGGCTCATAAGACTATTATTCCGGTTATATTTCATATTTTATAACACTGCACAATATATAATATTTACAAGTTTTTTCTTTTTGGCATTAGATCAAATCTTTTATAGGCAAAATTTTTGGCTCTATTTCAAATAGAGTGGGTAATCA
>WGDF01000140.1 GCA_015493405.1 Flavobacteriaceae bacterium | reverse complement strand
CCACAGGTGTACGTGCAGTAATGCATTTAGCCGAGTGGTACTAATTACCCGTACGCTTATGATTGGAACAAAAATCAAGTCGAAAGGCTTGGCTATCACTAGTCAAGCCGGTTAGATTTGTTTTTAATTATATCTCAATATGTTTATTATAAAATTAGAATCGTTTATAAGACGATTGAAGATTTAAGGGTGGCTATAGCGTCGGGGATCACCTCTTCCCATACCGAACAGAGAAGTTAAGCCCGACTGCGCTGATGATACTACCAGTAAGGTGGAAAAGTAAGTCGCCGCCCATCTTTTAAATTAAAACCGTAAGGATTTTTATCCTTGCGGTTTTTTTTGTTTCTATATATTCTGATAATTTCCTTGGACTCAAAAAATTTTTTTAACATTCAGTTCGTGGTATATTCATGCTTTGCCGGAATATATTAAGTATTCTATCAGTCAATGAAATATGTGCTCTGTAGATTATAAATGTAAGTTTTCTAACAGACTTAAATCAGATAATTCCGCTTTTTGAGCAGTTCAATCTTAATAGTTATTTGTAAAATTCTTTTAAAGCTAGTCTAACACTGCCAGTTTTTAAAAGTAATTTTTCGGCTTTATCATAAGCTAAGCCGGTTTGATTCATAATCATTTTGGTACCACGGTCAACTAATTTGGCATTGGTTAGTTGCATATCCACCATTTTATTGCCTTTGACGCGTCCCAGTTTAATCAAACTACTGGTTGAAATCATATTTAATACTAATTTTTGAGCCGTTCCTGCTTTCATTCGGCTACTCCCAGTTACAAATTCCGGCCCTACGACAACGCAAATAGGATATTCAGCTGCTTGTTCTAATGGACTATCCGGATTCATTGTAATACAGCCTGTTATGGCACCTATTTCTCGTGCTTTTTTTATTGTGCTAACCACATAAGGGGTTGTTCCGGATGCTGCTATGCCAACGAGCACATCACGCTCACTGAAGTTTTGTGCTAGAAGATCTTGCCAGCCTTGGGTTAAACTATCTTCAGCTTCTTCCACGGCTTTTCTAATGGCTATATCCCCGCCGGCTATCATTCCAATAACTAAATCGTCTTCAACACCAAAGGTTGGGGGGCATTCACTGGCATCTAAAATGCCTAACCTACCACTGGTCCCTGCACCGATATAAAATAATCTACCGCCTTTTTGCAATTTAACCACCACTTGGTTTACTAAACTTTCAATCTGGGGAATAGCTTTTTCGACAGCAAAGGGAACTTTTTTGTCTTCATTATTAATATTAATTAATAGTTCACGAATGCTCATCTGTTCCAAATGGTCATATAATGAATCTTTTTCAGTTATTTTTTCAAAATTTTTTTCTTTCATTTTATAAATATGCTAAATCGTTTATAATATTTTTTAATGGATTTCTTAGGTCTTTGTTGCCAAACAATAGGGATTCTTTTATAAAATCCGAAATGAGCTTTAACAATTGCCCAAGTATGTTTGGGTTTGCCTTGTAATATAAATACAATACCGGCTAATCCGTCTAGAATTAAACGGGAGAAAATGATGGGAATGATATAAAATACCGGTAAATTTTTGAGTAGCATCATCAAATTATTCCTGAAATTTAAATAAGTTTTAAAGGGATTTTGATGGTTTAAACTGGCCCCTCCTAAATGGAAAACTACCGATTGCGGCTCATATTTTATCTGTTTACCGGTGTTTTTGATACGCCAGCATAAGTCTATTTCTTCTTGATGTGCAAAAAAATGTTCATCAAAGCCTTTGTGTTGATCAAAGGTTTCTTTTCTAATAAAAAAACAAGCGCCTGATGCCCAAAAAATTTCTTTGGTTTGTTCATACTGCCCTCTATCTTCTTCTACCTTAAATAAAATTCGCCCATCACAATAAGGATAACCGAAAAAATCGAGGTAGCCACCTGCTGCACCGGCATATTCAAACATTTTTTTGTTTTTGAAATCTTTAATTTTGGGTTGTAATACAACAGTATCAGGATTATTTTCAAAGTTTTCAATTATGGGCAATAACCAGTTCTCAGTAGCTTCCACATCGGAATTAACCAAAGTATATACATCGGCATTGATGTATTTCAATCCCCGATTATAGCCACCTGCATAGCCGTAATTTTGGTCTAATGGTACCAACTTGACAGCGGGAAAATTGTCTTTTAAATACGCTATGGAATCATCTGTTGATGCATTGTCAATCACATAAACAGTCGCTTCCTGTGAATTTTTCACAACAGACGGTAAAAATTGTTCCAGTAATTTGCGTCCATTCCAGTTTAAGATAACAACAGCTATTTTCATCGGCGGTTTTGAGGTAATTCTTTTAAAAATTTAAATTGATTGGCTTCAAAATCAATTTGACAAATATAATGCTTCAATCCATTAGTCAAAAATAAATATGGTGCTTTGAGCAACCAATTGTATTGATTGGCTTGGTCAAAAGTTTTTTGACTGATTCTAATCGTCGGGGCTTTGCATTCCACTAATATTTCCGGGGTCATTTCTCGATTAAAAACAACGATATCAAAGCGCCTTTTGGTGTGATTGATTTGTAGTTCTTTTTCAACAGCAATTAAAGAAACAGAGTGTTTTTTTTCGAGAATTAAATATTGTAAAGTATGTTGGCGCACCCATTCTTCAGGCGTTAAAACATAATATTTTTTCCTGATGGGATCGAAAATCAATTTTTTGCCATCTTGTTTTTTGAGTTTAAAATTATATTCCGGAAAATTGAGTTTTTGCATGCCGAATGCCGTTGATTTAGAAATGTAAAGATAGGAAAAAGCAATTAGTTTAGTTTCTTATATTTCTTTTAAACAATTTTTGGTCTCATTCAACATCTAAAATCACTCATTCAGTCAAATTTATTTTATTAGGCGCCCTATTTCACTCATTTTTGTCTCATTAATTAAACAAATAGATTATGAAAAAATTAAAGTTCTTTTACATTTTATCGATTTTATTAAGCTTGAATGCCTGTCATCCGAGTCATGAACAATTTAAGAATGATGCTTCATTGGCCGATTTGAAAATGCCGAATAATCATTTGAATTTTAAGGAGATAAAGGATTATCAAAACTATAAAATGATAGCTGCTCATTACAGGACTGATAAAAATGAAATACGGTATATTTTAGGTAATAAAAAAGCTTTTGAAGCAGCCAAAAATAAAGCACCCTTTCCCGATGGTAGCAAAATAGTTAAGATAGGCTGGACTGTAGAAAAAATGCCTGATTTTCAGACGGCCTTGGAAGCCAAACAGCTTAAACGTATTGAATATATGATAAAAAGCCGAAAGGAATTCTCGAAAAATCCAGGAAATTGGGGATATGCCCGATTTGTTAAAGAAAACGGGCAATTTGAACCTTGGCAAAAAGGGACACAATCTTGTATCAATTGCCATAATTTGGTGAAAAAAAACGATTTTATTTTCACTAAATTCCAGACTTTGCAATAATTCCAGAATATTTTTTAATGTTTTCCCAACCATTGTTTAAAAGCCGGCAATTTATTTTTACTCACGATAATGCTGAAAGGACTTTTGGGTTTTGCAATCACTTTTAATTGGGTGTTGCCATATTTTATGATTTCTTCAATAGCATCGGCTGACAGAATTACTTGCCTTGAAACACGAAAGAATGTTTCAGGGGGTAAAATTTTCATCAGTTCATCTAGGCTGAAATTTACTTTGGATGCTTCACCACCGGACTCTATCAGATATGTCATTCTATTTTGAGTGTAAATATAGGCGATATTATCTAGAGATAAAGGGGCTAAATGGGTGCCTTTCTGTACCAGCAGACGTTTTATAAATCTTTTTTCATTTGATGGAGATGACTCTGAAAATTCATATTGTTTAAAATAAGTTTCAAAAAGTTTTTGATTTTGACTTACAATTTGATGTATTTTGTTTTGATTTTGACGGTTAAGAAAGGCAACGGTTATGATAACAGTGGTAAGCCATATCATTAAAAAAATGGCTATCAATTTTTTTTGCCATGTCTGTAATAAGTATTGGTATTTTTCGATATTCAAATGAGAAGCCACCATCCAATTGGTGTGAGGAACGGGACTCAAATAAACGATTTCCGTTTTTTTGGACATTTGTCGCATACCACCGGTTGGATGCCCTTTGAGCAAAGCTTTTTTAAAATTTTTTTCTAATTGGAAATTAGAGCCTGATCGAATCACTGAATTATTTTCGGATAGAATACGGCCCACTTTTTTGGGGTTCGGATGACAAATTTCTTGCCCGTTTTGGTCAAACATGCATATAAAACTATCATCTGTTGAAAAGTTTTGAATGCTCTTTTGCAAATCAGATTGCACTTTAGATTGGGGCGTACCATCGGATAATTGGGTTGCCAGAATCCGCGCCACCAAGTCAGCTTGATTTTTAGCTAATTCAATTTGTTGTTGTACCAGTTGGTTGGTTAAAGTCTGAAACGTAAAATGATAAGCCGCATAAAAAACAAAGGCCAGTATGATTAAGGTCAGAGCTAAGCCCCACTGATTGGTTTTTTTGGTCAAATGTTTGGTGATAAAAGTAGGTGTTTTCAAAAATATTTTTATTCAAATTTACGATTTAAAATTCACCGGATATTTTAATCCTTTATATTCTATCAAACTTGCTTTGAGAGAACCAACCATAAGTTTAGCTTTGATAAGCAAAGGCATTTTATTTTGATCATCACTAATCCAAACAGTTAAACTTTCATCTTCTTTGAAAATACGGCCGGATTGCACTATGGGTCTGAATTTAAGACTATGCACTTTGCCTATTTTTGTTTTCAAAATATCTTTACCTAAAAATTTTAGTTTAAAAGGATAAATCTCTTCATCTAAAAATAAATCAACGCTAATTTCATCCCCGGGTTTTAAATTGGAAGTGTCATAATTGCGCAAATAATAAAAAACAGATACCATATCTTGTATGCTTTTAGGCGTGGCATAACTTTGACTGATTCCTTTTTTCTTATTGATAACCAAAACCTTTTGTTTGGTTTGATCAAAAAACAATTCTTTGTCCATAGTATACCCCCCTTCGTCTATTTTTCTGATAAAGCGATAGGGCGCGTTGGTAGAATCAAAATAACTTTCGTATAAGTCATCTACATCCATAAACCAACTTGAGATACCCGTAGTCCAGCCTTTGCCTATGGCATGAAATAAATGTTTGCCTTTAAAAACGCCATTTTTTAAGTCCAAAGTAGCATAGCCTGCGTTGAATATACCATAGTGAATTTTAAATTTGAAATGCTCTCCGGCTTTATAAGATAAATCTTGGCCATAGCCGGCGGACAAAAATAAAAGGATGCTTAAAAGGCTTAATATTTTCTTCATAGTCGTAATTGTTTGGTTATTACAAATCAAACACTATTCCAAAGTTTTTTAGCACGGATTTAAAAGATTAAAAATTATATCCCAAAGATATATTAAAAGAATTTTGATGCCATTGCGGAATTCGACCAAAGTTGATTTTTAAAGGTCCTAAAAATGATTTGATGCCATAGCCCATATTAAATCCGTATATCTGTTGAACAGTATCAGGTAATAAATTATTGGACTTATCATAGAATAAAAAATTTCCACCAAATTCAAAAAAATGATTTTTATGAATTTGAATTATATTGCTAAAAGAAAAGGCTGAAAATTTAGTTGCATTAACCGATAAAACCGGCATAGGTTTAAATGTTGCAATTTGATCATAATTGGAATAAGAATTCATGCCGCCGATATAAAAAATATTTTCGTAGCTATATGGTTTGCCATAATATAATCCTGAAATAATTTCAGGTTGTATCAGCCAATGTTTGGTCATTCGTTGTGTCCAATTTAGTTTTAAGAGATATAAAGAATAGGGCTTAAAATTTCGATAAAAATCTGATGAAGCCCAAACATAATGCCATTTGAGTTTAAAATACAAGCCTTGAGTCGGAAAATTGCAATCGTTACGGCTATCAAAATTAATGGAAGCAAAATTGCCGAAATAATGATTCTTCCCAAAATAATAAGCTTCATCTTCTTGACTGGAAAACACATAAGTATAAAGCTTTTTGTATTGGTGTTCTCCGCCGATTTTCAAATAGAAGAAATGGTTTAAATTGGCTTGAAAATAAATTTTATTGGTAAATTGTAAATAATTGAAATCTAGTTTGTTAACAGCATAGTTTCGTTCTTTAAAGAGCGCATTTGCATCAATTCGATGACTAAATCGCTGTAAACTGCTATGAATACCCCAAGTCAATTTAAAACCATTATCTATGATATAATCAAAATTATACCTAAAATAATTGCCCCCGATAACATCTATCGAGATCATATCATTAGGGGTAAACACCCGTTTATTTTCAAAGTTGGCAATCACGTTGATTTTATAAAGATCGTTAAAATGAAAACCTAAATTTACGGCTGCTTTATGCATCCGTTCTTTCAGGTCCAAATAAAGCCATTTTAAACCCTTTTCAAATTTAAAGCGGTAATGTACCTTTTCAAAATTATCCGATCCAATCAGATTATTTATGCCATCTAAAAAATCTTTATAACTGATTTTTTT
Source organism: Flavobacteriaceae bacterium (assembly GCA_015493405.1). Lineage (GTDB taxonomy): Bacteria > Bacteroidota > Bacteroidia > Flavobacteriales > Flavobacteriaceae > WGBX01. Next base: position 7,080 of record WGDF01000140.1, on the reverse strand, counting down.
ATGGGGTTTCAAGCCGATTTTACCTAAAATATAATCCCGATTAAAATTGTTTTGTCCGGACAAAATAATTCGGTCGAAACTCAAACTATCCGGTTTGTTAAAACGTAGCTTTTGTATCGGTAAGTTGCTTTTCAAACGTTCTAAACCCGGTGTTTTTTTTAGTCTGTCTAAGGCTGCGCGTTTCCCCCTTGCAATAATTGTATCAATTTTTTCAAAAGTAGTAAGGCCGATTCCTTTAATATTGGGTCTGATATACAAATCCGTTTTAGCTTTTTTCAGTGGCATTTCTTTATATACGCCAAATCCTATAATTTGATCCAATATAGAACCGACATCCTTAATCTCTTTTTTGGATAACATTTTGCCTTGCACATTACTACCAATAATATAGGTTGCGCCCATATCCTTGACTTCTTTTACTGGATAATTATTTAAAATACCACCGTCCAATAGCAATTTATGCCCATCATCCAAAGGCCTGTAAACACTAGGCAGCAAAGCGCTGGATGTTACGGCAGTCGGAAGAAATCCTTTATTATAAAGCACTTGATTGCCCGTTACGATATCAGTGGACATACAAATAAAAGGTATTTTTAATTTTGAAAAGTCATCAATATTACTCGTAGGCAACAGAACCTCTGCCAACAGATTAAACATTTGTTGCGAGTCCGATAGACCACGTGGCAGTTGCACTGACATATTTTTGGTGGAAAAGGGAAAAGTCATAATAAAACGTTTGCCTCGTTCCTTCTCAAAACTATTTAAATATTTACGGTTCAGTCTGTTATAGAGTATTTTGTCAAAGTTAATGGTATGAAATATCGAATCAATTTGATCGGCCGAATACCCCGCTGCATACATACTTCCCACAATGGCCCCCATACTCGTGCCACCGATAAAATCCGGTTTGATGCCATATTTTTCCAAGGCTTTCAACACCCCGATATGTGCCATTCCTTTTGCCCCGCCGCCACTCAATACCAGACCGATTTTTGGGCGTTTCAAACTATCGGATACTTGTGCGGCGCCACTATAAAAAATCGGCCATAATAAAATGAGCCAGATATATTTCATTTTTGTTGAAATTATTTTACAATACATTTAAGGTGTTATTTTTTTTCCAATAATGGCAACAAACGGGCTATCCGCTTATAGTTGTGTGGCTATCCGCAACAAAAACCGACGCAGCCAAGAGCTCCCTTTGGTCGCTTTGTCTACTTGTTTTTGTAACCGGCTAGCTGCCACAAGCTACCGCTACTATCCCTGTTGCGGTGTTACATTCATTGGCTTGGTACTATTTACAATAAGCCAAATTTAATCATAAAATAGTTTGACAGATAATTTTATCAAAATATATTTTCCTTTGATGTTAAAATTAATAAATATCTGATTATTTCTCAAAATTAAATGGTAGATGACAATTGTATTTTATGGATTTGTTCAAAAATACAATTGTCATTTTACAAGCCAATAGGGTTCATTCTGTCATCTTTAACCTGCAAACCTGTCAGGTATCTTAACATTTTTTTGATAAAAATCTTAAATGTTTACTAACAAAATACATTTTATAATATCCTTAACAAACATTGGCATAATTTTGTTGTAAAATTGTATTGAAAAAAATATTTGAATATGGAACATACAAATGTCAATGAAATTAATGAACTTGTTCAAAAAGAAAGTAACTTTATCGATATTCTTAAATTTGAAATCAATAAAGTTATCGTAGGACAAGATAAAATGATTGATCGCTTACTCATCGGCTTATTGGGTAAAGGTCATATCCTGCTCGAAGGGGTTCCCGGATTAGCAAAAACTTTGGCTATCAATACTTTGGCAAAAGCCATTGATGCCAAGTTTAGCCGTATCCAATTTACTCCGGACTTATTACCGGCAGATGTCATTGGAACTTTGATTTACAATATGCAGGAAAACAAATTTGAAGTCAAAAAAGGACCTATTTTTGCCAATTTGGTATTAGCCGACGAGATTAACCGCGCACCGGCCAAAGTGCAATCTGCCTTGCTCGAAGCTATGCAAGAACGTCAGGTAACCATTGGTGATGAAACCTACAAATTGGAAGAACCCTTCTTGGTTATGGCAACTCAAAACCCTGTGGAACAAGAAGGAACTTATCCTTTGCCCGAAGCACAAGTCGACCGTTTTATGCTTAAAACCATTATTGACTATCCATCGCAAAAAGAAGAATTGGAAATCATGCGACGCAATTTGCAAGGTGACATCAATAAAGTGCAACCGGTAACCACTACGGCGCAAATCTTAAAAGCCCGTAAAGTCGTTAAGGATATTTATCTGGACCCGAAAATTGAACAATATATTTTGGATATTGTGTTTGCGACCCGTTATCCCGAACGATACGGTTTGGAAGAACTCAAACCATTGATCAATTTTGGCGCATCTCCACGAGCCAGCATCAATTTGGCAACCGCTTCAAAAGCTTATGCCTTTATCAACAAACGCGGTTTTGTCATACCCGAAGATGTTCGTGCTATGGTTCACGATGTACTGCGCCACCGCATCGGACTCACGTATGAAGCCGAAGCCGAAAATGTTACGACAGAAGATATTATCAATAAAATAGTCAATACAGTTGAAGTGCCTTAGTAATGATGAATCGATGAATCGATGAATCGATGAATTGATGAATTGATGAAAGGTCATTGAGTGTTCCCCTGACAAAAGTCGGGACTGAATGTATCGAAATGACCGGTGGCTTCGATACACTACTCACTGTGTTCGTAGCACTCAGCCACCAACAGTAGTAGGTCATTGAGTGTTCTGATGATAATCGGAATGTATCGAAATGACCGGATTAAGTGAGGAAGTGATAAATTGATGAGTTGATGAGTTGTTGAAGTGATGAATGATTTCAGTTGTCATTTCGACAGAGCGACGTAGGAGCGACGAGAAATCTCAAATGATTTAAATCCCCCAACGTTGGTCGGCTACGCATAAAAAACATAAAAGAATAAAGAAAATTAAAATTAAACAAAGTTCATTTCGACAGAAGCAGGAGGAACGACGACTGACGAAGAATCTATAAAGTTGTAAGTTTATAATACAAAATTGATATTTCTCATTTTTAATACTGAATTTGCAAAAATATCAATTTTAAATCTTTAACTAATTAAATATGACCACCAAAGACATCCTAAAAAAAGTCCGTAAAATCGAGATAAAAACCAAGCGTTTGTCCGATCATATTTTCGGAGGCGAATACCACAGCTCTTTCAAAGGGCGCGGTATGACTTTTTCCGAAGTGCGTCCTTACGCCTATGGCGACGATGTGCGTAATATCGATTGGAACGTAACGGCAAGGTATCGCACGCCATTTGTCAAAGTTTTTGAAGAAGAACGCGAGCTGACTATGATGTTGGCGGTTGATATCAGCGGCTCGCAATGGTTTGGTACTCGCGGACAACTCAAACGTGATATGATTACCGAAATGGTGGCGACCTTGGCTTTTTCGGCAACACAAAATAACGATAAAGTCGGACTGATTTTATATTCTAATGAAATTGAACTGTTTATTCCGCCACAAAAAGGCCGTTCACACGTTCTGCGGATTATTCGCGAGTTAATCGATTTTACCCCCAAACATACACGAACAAATACATCGATGGCATTGAAGTTTTTATATAATGTCTTGAAGAAAAAAGCCATCGTCTTTTTAATTTCCGATTTTATCGATGAAAATTATGAAGATACCTTGAAAATTGTCGGTAAAAAACACGATTTGACCGGCATAATGGTGTATGATCCTATGGAAAAAGACATACCCGATTTAGGACTCGTTACCATGAAAGATTTAGAAACCGGTAAACCTGCATTTATCGATACGAGTAACAAACAAGTCCGCCGGACACATAATGCCAATTTTTTACGCCGGCACGATTACTTTAAAAAATCCTTTCAAAAATCGGGAAGTGGTGTGATTTGGGTAGCGACAAACGGGTCATATATCAAAAAAATGTTACAATATTTTAAAGCAAGGGGTTAGTCCTTATATATAAATGAAAAAGAGAATGAAACATATTATTGGGATATTATTGATTTTTATAGCCGGATTGTCACAGGCACAAAATTTACCCAAAGTACAAATGCAAGCCGATACGACGCAAATACGGATTGGCGAGCAGGTGCGCTTATCGGTCAAAGCTCAAACTGACACTTTGTCATTTGTAGATTTTCCCGAATTATCTACTTTGGGCGATATGGAAGTCGTGCGTTCCACAGCCGTCGATACTTTGCAAGCCAAACCGTTCCGGCACTTACAAAAAGATTATTTTATTACGCAATGGGACAGTGGTAATTATGTTGTCCCGCCTATAAATATCAAAATAAACGATAGCACTTTTGTAACCGACAGTTTAAAAATCAAGGTATTGCCGGTCAAAGTCGATACCACCAAACAAGGACTCTACGGCTTCAAAGAACCGGTCAATATCGATGGCAAACCGGTCAGTGAGTTGCCAAGTTCTCACACATATTGGTGGTGGCTGTTGTTGTTACCTGTTTTGGCAGCGGCTTATTATTTTTATCGCAAACGCCAACGTGAGATAGCCGCACGAAAAGTTTTAACACCTTACGAAATAGCAATCAATAATTTAGAACATTTAAGCCGTGAAAAACTATGGTTAAAAGACAAAGTTGATGCACATTATTTACAACTGACCGATACGCTTAAAGATTATTTAGAAAAAGAATTACATCTGTCTGCCAAAGAAAAGATTTCGAGCGAATTGTTACAAGAATTGAAAAAATTCCGCTTCGAAAACGGGGCTTATTTCGATAGCGAATTATTGTCACGCTTAGAACAAACTTTAAAGCGGGCTGATTTGGCTAAATTTGCCAAACTATCCCCCAATCCGGCAGATATTGATTTGGATTTTAATGTCATTAAAGATGTTATCGATTTTGCACATCAAATCGTGCAAAGTATAGCCGACGAAAAAGCTGCGGAAATAGCACGCTTGGAAGCTGCTCGAAAACGTAAAAAACGTATTGCGTTGATAACAACAGCAGTAATCGTTTTACTAATCGGGCTGATAGGTGGCGCAGGTTATTACTATTTGCACAAAATGAAATTGACCGAGCATCTCAAAGAAAATATGTCAAAAGCCGAATGGGTTTACAGTGAATACGGTAGCACACCGGCATTGGGTTTGACCACGCCACACATTTTACACGATATTGATATGTCATCTGCCTTGGATACATTACCCAAAAAATTGACCCAAGTTTTTGATGAGATATCTGTTTACGGTGATGAAAATTTGATTAAAAAATATGCCATTCTCGCCGGAAGTTTCGATTTGAAACAAAAAATACCGGAACAAACCGATGTAACAAAAATGACTATTGTAGGTATGTTGCAACAAATCAAAGCACGAGATGTGAATTTGCAAGAAGCGGATATTGACGGTGGCAAACGCTATTTCGGTGATTTTACGATAGATTTACCGGTAGTCGGTAAAAATTTAAAAGTCCAATTTGACAGCCGTTTTTATCAAACGGACAGTGGAGAAAAGTTTGTCGTCGGCATGTATTTACAAGGCAATAAAGAGAATGAAGCGCTGATAGACAGAGTGATGCAGTCGGCGGAATTGGTAAAATAAAAAATATAAATGTAGAGACGAACGGTCGTGCGTCTCTACATAATGGTCGTGCGTTTCGGCATAAACGGGTCGTGCGTTTCTGCATAACGGTCGTGCGTCTGATGTGGAAAGGATGGATAAATTAAAAATTGAGAATGGAAAATTGAAAAATAAGATTTCTCACTACGTTCGAAATGACAATTGCTGTTATTCCGACAGAGTGAGGAGGGACGACAAGCGACAGCTTGTCCCGATTTATCGGGAAGGGATTTTAATATTGAAAAGATGAAATTATTAATAAGATTTCTCTCCCGACTTTTGTCGGGATCGAAATGTCAATCGCTGTCATTCCGACAGAGTGAGGAGGAACGACGAACGACGAGGAATCTTTTTTTGAAAACGGTATAAAGAAATGAGATTTCTCCCCCGACTTTCATCGGGGTCGAAATGACAATCATCGTCAAATAATCTGATAACCAAATAAACAGTTAAACAAACCAATGAAACTATTTGAACATTACGAATTATATACGCCTTACGCCCTATTGCTATTACTGTTAATTCCGGTATTAGCCATCTGGCTGTATCGGCATCGCTATAACGAACGGGCAAAATTCCTGTATTCGGATGTCAAATCATTCGGGGGATTTAAAACCATCAAAAACAAGATGATACCTGTTTTGGCTAGCTTGCTATTACTGGCATTGACTATAACCGGTATCGGCATTGCCCGTCCGCGTTCGGTGGATGTAACCGCCAAAACCAAGAAAACCAAAGGGATTGATATTATGTTAGCAGTCGATGTTTCGGCGAGTATGCTTGCCCGCGATTTAAAACCGAATCGCTTGGAAGCTTTAAAGAAAACGGCTATCAATTTTATCAAAAAACGCCCAAATGACCGTTTCGGGGTTGTGTTGTATGCCGGGGAAGCTTTTACGCAAGTGCCTATCACATCAGACCAACGCATTGTGATGCAAGCCATCAGAAAAATCAATTTCAGACAACTCTTTAACCAACTTGACCAAGGAACTGCTATCGGAATGGGATTGGCAACTGCCGTCAATCGGCTTAAAGACAGCAAAGCCAAAAGTAAAGTCATTATTTTGATGACTGACGGGGTCAACAATACCGGCGAAATTGATCCTTATACGGCATTGGAACTCGCCAAAGAGTTCGGCATCAAAGTTTACACAATAGGACTGGGGACAAACGGCTATGCGCCTACACCGGTTGCCGTTAATCCGGATGGTAGTTTTGTTTACCGTAATGCCAAAGTCGAGATAGATGAGAATCTGTTGAAAAAAATAGCAGCCGAAACCGGTGGTAAGTATTTTAGAGCAACGGACAATAGCAAATTGAAGAAAATATATAAGGAAATAGACAAACTGGAAAAAACCGAAATCAAAGAAACCAAATATTATAATTATAAAGAATTGTATCGCCCCTTTGTATTGATTGCTAT
>WGDF01000139.1 GCA_015493405.1 Flavobacteriaceae bacterium | reverse complement strand
GGGGTATATCTGGATAGTTTGTTGCAAGTAATGCCCAAAGAAACTTTAAAATACCTTAAAACGCAACACAAACGCAACAATATAGACGATATCATTGTACTCGAAAAACTGATTAAACGCAATGATAGTATCATGACTTTGGTACGCGCCGATAGTTTAACGCGCGTCAAATTAATTCAAGATTATATTGACAAATTGCGCCAAAAAGAAGCTGAAGCCATGCAAAAACAAGCTTCACAAACCGATTTTTCGCAAGTTAATCCCAAATACACGAGTTTTTACTTTTATAATAATTCGTTGGTTGAAAAAGGAAAAGCTTATTTTGAAAAAACTTGGGGCAATATGAGTTTAGCCGATATGTGGCGCTTGAAAAATAAAATGAGTATGGACGATGAAGATGTTACGGATGATGAAGATACCGCAACTACCGAAGATGATACCAATCAAAAAGAAAAAAATGTGCCGGACAAATACAAAGTCGGTTTTTATTATAAACAAATACCCGTAGCACCTAAAAAAATTGACAGCATTCTTAGCGATTTAAACTATGCACACTATCAAGTGGGTATGATTTATTACGAAAAATTTAAGGAACTCGAGAAAGCCAAAGAAAATTTGGAAACCATGTTGGCTTCAAACCCGAAACCTGAATTGGTGCCACCGGCAAAATACAATCTGTATAAAATTTATAAAGACATGGGCAAAAACTTGCTGGCGGAACATTTGGCACAAGAAATAGTCGAAAAATACCCAAAGAGTATTTATGCCGAGCTGATTCAACATCCCGATAAAATATCCGAACGTTCCAATAAAGCTTTTCAACAGGCATACGAAAAACTATACCGGCTATATACGGCGCAAAAATATGACAGCTTACTTAAAGCATCGGATCCTTTGTTGCTCAAATTCAGTTTTCACCCAGAGTTGGGTAAAATAGAATTGTTGCGATCTACGGCTATTGCTCGTAGTCAAGGTTTGGCAGCGTATGAGAAAGCTTTGCAGAATATCATTTTAAAATATCCCAAAAGTCCGTATGAAACCGAAGCCAAAAAGCGCATGGAATTAGTCAATAAATATAAGAAAAAGGTCTATACCAATGCCAAATCCGATTCGTACAAATTAGTTATCCCATATGATATTTTCAGTCCGGAAGTAGATAATTATGTTGACTGTATTCAAAAAGTGATTGTTGAAAACAAAAGTACGCATTTGCATATCTCAAAAGACCCTTTTACAGGCAAACAATCTTTTGTTGTCGTGCATAATTTTTTAAGTCCGCAATCAGCTGCTTATTTAGCCGATTTACTTAAAAAAAGTGCTTGCACAGCAAGTGATTATTTTGTAATTTCGTCTGACAATTACAAAACGCTTCAGCTCACTAAAAAATTGGAAGCGTATAAAGATTTTCTTAAGAAAAACACTAAATAACAAATCCATACAAACAAACGAACACATAAATAGCACTGAATTATGTTTGCAGAAAAGAAAAAAAACACGACCGAATTTTCCAAATTGCCTAATCATATTGGGGCAACAACTAAAATTAAAGGTGATATCACTTCACAAGAAGACTTTAGAATAGATGGGCATTTTGAAGGCAATTTGACCACAACCGCTAAAATCGTATTAGGCGAAAAAGGGGTTTTAGACGGCAACATCAAGTGTGGCAATGCTGAAATTTTGGGTAAAGTTTCCGGCGATTTAGTCGTTGAAAATCTTTTGAGTGTCAAATCAAGCGCAAATATTGACGGCAATGTAGTCATCGGTAAATTGGCTATAGAACCCGGAGCCGTGTTTAATGCCACTTGTCAAATGAAGACCGGTCAAACCCAAAAAAATGTCACTGCCAAAGCCAAATAATTCGCGTAAGTTTTTACAGTTTACATCTATTCCGTTTGAAATGTTTCTCATCATTTTTGCGGGCTATAAGTTTGGGGCTTGGTTAGATATAAAATATCCGAACGAACAAAATATTTATTTGATTATTTCAAGTTTGTCGGCAGTTTTTATCGCCATGTTTTACATTATGTGGCGCGTCAAAAAATTATTAAAATGAACCGGACACCTGTTTATTTATATCTTTCGACTATAGTTGCTTTTGTGGTTATCTATTTTTTAAACCAACTATTTATTGATATTTTTTGCGTTGAGCATCCGGCTTTTGTTTGGCAATTTTATTATTTCATATCGGGCATATCGGCTCTGATGTTAATGAATTTGGTTTTAGTACACTACCTGCACAAAAAATATATCGGTTATACCTTTTTGGCTTGGACCATGATTAAGTTAATGCTGGTGATGGGTTATTTTCTAGTGTTTGTTTTTCAACCCGGTATTAGTTTAAGTCACAATGTTTTATACACTATTGTCAGT
>WGDF01000138.1 GCA_015493405.1 Flavobacteriaceae bacterium | reverse complement strand
TTTTTAAATTTTATGTGGAATTTAAATTTAAATGAAATAGAAAATATTACAGACTATTATACCAAGGAATAATTAATTGATTATTAACGTCATAGATACTTCCATTTAATAATACTTTTTATAACCTAGGAACATTTATAACATCATAACCGGTGATTTTGTTCATATGTAACAATGAATATTAACACCGTTTACAATACCTTTGCACATGCCTTAACCCAAACACCAATACACGAAGGAACTAAAAATATAAAAACACCCTACGACTCAAAATACAACTTGGCAAACTTGTAAAAAAATCTTAAATTTGAATTTCATTTAAATCTATACTTTGTGCTATGGCAAAATTTATCAAACTCTATCACGATCATACCGATCAAATTCTTATTGACGAAGTTGTTGAAACCTTACGCAACGGCGGATTGGTGATATACCCGACCGATACCGTTTATGGCTTGGGAGCCGCAATTAAAAGTACTAAAGCCATTGAAAAACTAGCCCAGCTCAAAGGCGCCAAGGTCGATAAAGCCAATTTTACTTTTCTTTTTTCCGATTTGAGCAATCTGTCCGAATATACCAAACAGATAGATACCTCAAGGTTTAAAATTTTGAAAAAAGCTTTTCCGGGTCCTTATACAATGATATTGCCGGCCAATAACAATTTGCCCAAAATTTTTAAAAAACGAAAAACCTTCGGTATGCGTATTCCCGATAATAGTATTTTGCAAAAAATCATTGAAAAACTCGGACAGCCCATCGTCAATATCTCAATTAAAGATGATGATGAAGTCGTCGAATATACAACCGATCCTGAACTGATTTACGAAAAATGGCACAAATTAGTCGATGTAATCATCGATGCCGGATATGGCGATAACCATCCCTCAAGCGTCATTGATTTGTCCGGCGATACGCCTGAAATTATTCGTGAAGGGAAAGGCCCCATTGAGACTTTAAACTTATAAGATTTATGAACATACATTTTATTGCCATTGGCGGTGCCGCTATGCACAATCTGGCTATTGCACTACATAAAAAAGGCTACAAAATAACCGGAAGCGATGATGAAATTTTCGATCCTTCCAAATCAAGACTTGACAAATACGGCTTATTACCCGAACAGTTTGGTTGGTTTCCCGAAAAAATTACCAAAGACATTGATGCCGTTATTTTGGGCATGCATGCCAAACCCGATAATCCCGAACTCAAAAAAGCACAGGAATTGGGTTTAAACATCTATTCTTATCCGGAATACCTCTATCGCGAAAGTCGCCGACAAAAACGAGTTGTTGTAGCCGGCTCTCATGGCAAAACCACCATTACCTCAATGATATTACACGTTTTAGCCGCCCAAAATAAACCGGTTAATTTTATGGTTGGCTCACAACTCAAAGGTTTTGAAACCATGGTCAAACTTGATGATCAACTCGATACTATCATATTGGAAGGCGACGAATACCTGTCCTCTCCTATAGACCCGCGTCCCAAATTTTTATGGTATCGCCCCCATCTCACCGTCATCAGTGGCATTGCTTGGGATCATATGAACAAATTTCCCGATAAACAGGATTATATCTATCAATTTGAAAAATATATTGAAACCATAGAGCCGAATGGCACCCTGATTTACAACGAAGAAGATCCTATACTAAAAGATTTGGTAAACCATCAACACAGCAACCTTAAAATCATCTCTTATAAAACCCCGGCATACGAAAAATCCGGCAATCAGTTTTTTATTTTAGATGAAAATCGTAAAATACCAATGCAAATTCTAGGGGCACACAATATGCAAAATACAGAAGCCGCCCGTCAGATTTGCAACCAACTGGGCGTGTCAAAAGAGGCCTTCTTTCAAGCTATGCAAAGTTTTAAAGGTGCTGACAAACGCTTGGAAAAATTAGCTGAAAACAAGCAAAGTGTTATCTTTAAAGACTTTGCTCACGCCCCTTCTAAAGTTGGCGCCAGCGTCAGTGCCGTCAAAGAAAGTTATCCTAATAAAAAATTAATAGCCGTACTCGAACTACATACTTATAGTAGCCTGAATCGTAAATTTTTGCCCGAATACAAAAATAAACTCAATGCGGCAGACGAAGCCATTGTATTTTATTCGCCTAAAGCCGTTGCTTTAAAAGGTCTGGATCCAATTCCACCCGCATTAATCGCCAAGGAATTTAATCATCCGAACCTAAAAGTCTTTACCGATCCAGAAAAATTGCATTCGCACCTGTATGAAATGGATTTGAAAAATGCAGCTTTATTATTAATGAGTAGCGGCAATTACGGTGGATTGGATTTAAATAAAATCAAAGGTAAAATAAACCTATGAAAATCCCCATCAACCAATGGTCAAAAGATGACCGTCCCAGAGAGAAATTACTGCAAAAAGGGGTTGCAGCACTTTCCAATGCCGAATTAATTGCTATTTTGATCGGTTCGGGAAATCGTGAAGCATCTGCCGTCGGTCTGTCACAAATAATTTTAAACGACGCTGCTAATAATTGGCATCAATTGGCCAAATGGTCGCTCAATGATTTGATGCAATATAAAGGCATTGGCGAAGCTAAAGCCATCAGCATTTTAGCCGCCTTGGAAATCGGGAGACGGCGTAATTTGTCGGAAGCGCTTGAACAAAAAACAATCCGGAGCTCACAAGAAGCCTTTAACTTATTAGCCCCCAATATGACTGACAAAAGTATCGAAGAATTTTGGGTTATTATTATGAAAAAAAATACCGTTTCCGGCATTGAGCAAGTCCATCAAGGCGGATTGGACAGTTCTTTGGTCGATATTCGTTTATTGTTAAAATTATTACTCGAAAAAGAAGCAACAGCATTCATCGTGGCCCATAACCACCCTTCAGGTAATTTGCAAGCCAGTGAAGCGGACCGTAATTTGACTCGTAAAATCAAAGCAGCAGTGGCCTATCTCAATATACAATTATTAGATCATCTTATTATCGCCGGAAATTCTTATTATAGTTTTGCCGACCATAATGCTTTATGACAATTCTTTTTGCTCTAATATATCCTTAAAAATCAAATTTTCACGTCGATGAACCGTAACTTTATTAAACTAAAACATTATGTTTAAAACAACATTTAAAACCATCTGGGCCAATTTTGATCCTAACAGACATATGCGCCACTCGGCTTATAGCGATTATGCAGCCGAAGTGCGGGTGCGATTTTTTGAAGCTTATGACTTATCCTTAGAAGATTTTGCCCGTTTGCATATCGGACCGGTTTTGTTTAAAGAAGAAACCACTTTTCTGAAAGAAATAAAACTGGGCACCGATATCACTGTAGATATGCTTTTGACTGCGGCTTCAAAAAACTTTGAACGTTGGGAATTTACCCATCATATTTACGACAAAGCAGGCAATTTATCAGCTGTTGTCAAAGTTAAAGGCGCTTGGATTGATTTACAAAAAAGAAAATTAACAGGCTTACCAGCAGAAATTTTTGACATACTTTCACAAATGCCTAAAGCTAAGGATTTTAAACAGATAGAACTCAAATCTAAATCATAAATGCATCCTAAAAATAGGCATTTAAACGGTTACGATTTAATACGACTAACCAAGGTCCATCCACCCTTAAAAAAGTATATCGTTACTAATCAATTTGCTAAAGAAAGCCTTGATTTTAAACAAGCCGGCGTGGTCAAAGCCTTAAACACCGCATTGCTAAAAGCCGATTATAATATTTCTTATTGGGATTTTCCCATTGCTCATCTCTGCCCTCCTATTCCGGGCAGAGCAGATTATTTGTTGTATTTAAATGAGCTTTTAATACAACACCGACTTGACCAATCTCCGATTAAGATATTGGACATCGGCACCGGCGCTACATTAATTTATCCCTTACTGGGATGCCGCCTCTTTAATTGGCAATTTAAAGCCAGCGATATCAATCCCGAAGCTTTGCAAAATGCACAAAACATTATAGCTCAAAATCATTTGCAAAATTGTATTCATTTAATGAGACAAAACAAACCGACACAGCTTTTAAAAGGCATCATCTTACCCGATGAAAAATTTTCAGCAAGTATTTGCAATCCACCTTTTTTTGATTCTCCCACACAAGCCTTAAAAACCCGTCATCGAAAGCAGAAAAATTTGAAAATAAAAGATACCGGATTTAAAGGCCTTGCCAAGGAATTGTGGACACCGGGGGGCGAATTGCAATTTGTCAAAAAATATATTAATGAAAGTCAAAATTATAAACACCAAATTAAATTGTTCTCCAGTCTGATATCCAGTCAAAAGAATTTGGCTCAACTCATTCGATATATCAAAAGGGCAAAAATTTTTAAATATGAAGTCATTAAAATGACACAAGGTCATAAACAATCGCATATTTTGGTTTGGTATTTTTGAATAAAAAAACAATTCCTTTTGGTTATAAAACCTAAATCTTAGGTTTAATTAAAAAAAGAAATGTATTTTTGCTTATTATTTTAAATCATTCTAAATTATAATGGCCGATTTATTTTCAAAACATCAAAAAAAGAAAACTTTAAAGGATCAAATATATTTTTACAGTTTTTATACTGTACTACTATATTTGATGGCGTTGATGATTATCATCATCAGTAAAGATACCCAAACTTGTTTGTTTGATTGGTATTGTATTTCATCCAAACAACACTATTGGCAAGCCGCTTCTATTTTATA
>WGDF01000137.1 GCA_015493405.1 Flavobacteriaceae bacterium | reverse complement strand
GGATCAAAATTATAATTATGATGATGAAGAGGATGGTGATAACTACTATTATAGACAACCCGAACCCGGAAAAAAGGATTTAAAGGTAAGAAAACATACCAAAAATAGAAGGAGATAAAACTTATTTATAAAAAAAATCCCGAAGTTAATTTCGGGATTTTTTTTGCAATTATTTCAAGTTTAATAAATCAACAATCTTTCAATCCAAAAGGCGAGAAAACCCGATAAGAAACCGAGAAAAGCCAACCAAGTTATTTTTTTCATATACCAGAAAAAATTAATTTTTTCCATTCCCATAGCAGCCACGCCTGCAGCTGATCCAATGATTAATATACTACCACCGGTTCCGGCAGAATAAGCAATCATATGCCATATAATATTATCTGTAGGGTAATCAAACATTCCCATAGAAGCAGCCACCAATGGTACATTATCTACAATAGAGGATAAGATTCCCAGTAATACCACGACAATTTCGACATTGGGTAAGGTTTGCTGTAAGACTTCAGCTAAATAACGTAGAGAGCCCATATCCACACCGTTAATAGAACCATAGACCAGTGCTTCTAATGCACCTACTGCCAAAAGAATACCTAAGAAAAACAAAATACTGGACATTTCAATGCGCGAGAGAGCTTTATGAGCCGAATACAAATGTTTGCGTTCTTCGGTAAAATCTTCTTCAGGGTGAATGTATTCAGATACCAACCATACAATCCCAAGCGATAACATCATGCCGAGATATGGCGGAAGATGTGTTACGGTTTTAAAAATAGGCACAAATAATATCATGCCTAAGCCCAGATACAACATAGTTTTGCTACTGAGCAATTTTTCAGTTTTCTCAAAATTTGGATCATCTTTTTCAGCTTTAACTTTGCCATTAAAAATGGGTAAAAAAGAGGCAATTCCAAAAGGAATCATAAAATTTAAAATAGATGGAATAAAAACATGTTCCATTAAGCCGCCGGCAGATACCTTTTTGGCAATCCATAACATAGTTGTGGTTACATCGCCTATGGGAGACCACGCACCACCTGCATTGGCTGCAATAACAATTAAACCGGCAAACCACAAGCGGGTGTTGCGATCTTTAACTAATTTTCTCAGTAAAGTTATAAGGACAATAGTGGCTGTTAAGTTGTCAATGACGGCTGATAAGAAAAATGATAATATACCGATAATCCATAATAACTTGCGTTTGCTATTGGTTTTGACATATTCTTTCAGCACTTCAAAACCACGGTGTAAATCAATAATTTCAACAATTGTCATAGCACCGGTCAAGAAAACTAAGATCTCGGCTGTTTTAGCCAAATGGTGCATTAAAGTTGTATGAAAACCTTCTTGGGCAGCTTCGCCACCTTTTAAATAATTGTAAACATGACCTTCGGGATCGATGATTGAAAACCACCCTTCGTGAAATCCTATAGCTAATAATGCCCATAGAATAGCGGCAGTTAATAAAGCCGGTACTGTTTTATCCAATTTCAAAGAATGCTCGGTGGCTATAGCAATGTAGCCAAGCACAAAAAGTAAAATTAATATATTCGCCATAATTGAGTTGTATTTTTTTATTGTTGCGTAACAAAAGTATAATAATTTTTTTATAAAAAAATAAAATTTGTCAGTTATTCATCAATTTTATAATTTTCAATTCCTTAATTTTTAAGCCCCGTAAGTTTTTAATAAATTGACCAAAAAATCTAGTGTTTGAGGGGCATCATTAGGACAAGCAACAACTTCATATTGATTAATACCATATCTTTTAGCTTTTTCAGCATATTCTATTTGTAATTCCAAATCGGTTTCGGAGTTGTCAATCATAAATGATAAAGGATATATAACTACATTTTTATTTTTAAATTGGGGTAAAATATCATCCAAATAGGGTTGGAGCCAAGGTTGGTTGCCAAAGCGGGATTGATAAGCCAGGCTGACACTTTTAAAAGAAGGTAATATATTTTTTAACAGACTGACTTGTGCTTCAATTTGATGGGGATAGGGGTCACCTTGATCCACTATTTTTTGCGGTAAGCCATGAGCGGTAAATATCAAATGTTTATCCTGCAGATTTGCTATTTCATTTTTTATTTTTTCGGCAATGAGGCGGTTAAAGGATTCAGAGTCGTAAAAAGGTTTGACAATGCTTATTTGTCCTTTAAATTTTATTTTTTTCAACACATCTAAACTACTTTGAACCGTAGTCGTCGAATATTGCGGATACAAAGGCAATAAAATTAAATCATCATAGCCTTGTATGACTTCTTGCAGATTGGGCTTGGTATAACGCATAGCATAAATGACATCCGTTTCTAATTGATCTTGTAATTTATCGGCTAAATTTTCCGTAATTTGATATAAACGACTGCCACCAATCCATTCATATTTTTGCCAGACTTTTTTATAACGGGTTTGCGCTATAAAAGGGGCTAAGAAATAGCGTATAGGTGAGGCTATAATACGTGTGTCCAAAAACATATTAAACAAGAATTGTCTGAGTTCTCCGGCACTTCTGGCAGCACCCATATTCAATAAAACAACAGCTTTTGACATGAAAATTGCTTGAGTCACAAAAATACATTTTTATATCTTGAAAAAATGTTAAAACCAGTCAAAAAAATGTTTATTTTAGCCTTAAAAATATCGTTTATGGCGACAGGCGGATCAAAATTTGCAATTTTTGCTTCAATGGCAGCAAACTTAGGCATAGCTGTAATGAAATTTATAGCTGCTTTTTTTACCGGAAGTTCGGCTATGTTCTCTGAAGGGATTCATTCATTGGTCGATACTTCCAATGGTATCCTCTTGTTATGGGGTATCAAAAGAAGTAAGATGGCTCCGGATCAAAAACATCCGTTTGGCTACGGTATGGAGATTTATTTCTGGAGTTTTGTGGTTTCCATTTTTGTTTTTGCGCTTGGGGGTGGCGTGGCACTTTATGAAGGAATTAAACATTTGATAGAACACAGTTCCGAGATTGATCATTCGACTAAAATGAAATATTGGAACTATGGCGTTTTAATAGGCTCTTTGCTGTTTGAAGGTGCTAGTTTGTGGGTCGGTTGGAAAGAATTTAGAAAGAGCTATCCCAAAGGTTTTATCAGATCAATGGCCAAAAGTAAGGATGCCCCGACGATAGCTGTAATTATTGAGAACGGTGCGGCGGTCTTGGGTTTATTGATTGCTTTTATCGGTATTACTTTAACTTATTATTACAACAATCCTGTTTTTGATGCTTGGGCCTCTATACTTATTGGTTTGTTATTGACCTTGGTATCACTTTTTATGGCAGTTGAAACCAAGCATTTACTCATAGGAGAATCGGCTGTCGCAAAGGATATTCACGCTATTGAGCACATTTTTAAGCAATATAAAGAATTGGAGGGTTATGGTAACATTAAAACCATGCATTTAGGCCCTGATGATATTTTATTGGGGGCTAACATTAATTTTAAAGACGATTTGACAGTCAAACAAATAGAACCCATTGTGCAAGATATAAAAAACAAAATTATAGCGGATAATCCCAAAATAAAATATGTTTTTATAGAAACAGACAGTATCAAATAAAATGTTTTGAAACGTTTATATTTCTTATCGGGTTTTGTCATACTCTTACTTTTTGCTTGTCAAGGGCAAGTGAATACACCTCAAATTTCGACAGTTAAGACCAACAAAAAACCGGTCACAAGTCCTAAGAAAAGTCATGATAAAAAACCGGCTTGGGTAGAGTTAAAATCGTTGGATAGTAGTTTTGTTTACGACATTAGATATGCCACTACGCATAATTTTGTGCATCGTAAGATGTATCCTTGCGGCAAGTGCTTTGTCCGTCCTGTTGTAGCCCAAGCATTGTTGAAAATACAAAAAGAATTAAAATTAAGAGGCTGGGGGCTTAAATTGTTTGATTGTTACCGCCCCGGAAAAGTCCAGCAAATTTTATGGCATATACGCCCCGACCCTCGTTATGTGGCGGATCCCAAAAAGGGTTCGATGCACAATCGCGGGGTAGCCGTAGATTTGACTATTGTAGATCAAAACGGCAAGGAATTGGATATGGGAACGCCTTTTGATTATTTTGGCAAAAAAGCTTATCATGCTTATAAGCATCTCAAAGATACGGTGCTTAAAAATCGAATTTTTTTAAAAAACTTGATGATGAAATACGATATGCAGCCTATTACTTCAGAATGGTGGCATTATTCTTATAGATTGAAAGAATTTCCTATTGAAAATTGGGTTTGGCATTGTCCCTAAAAAAAGCTGCTCACATCGCTAGATATGAACAGCTTTCAAACAACACAAAATAAATGCTTACTATTATGAGAATATTAGGTTAACACTTTAGGACATAATTATTACATTTATATAAATCAAATATCCGCTAATATATTGATTGCTGCAAATGCTATTGGCTGAAAAAGCCTTTTGATTTGATGAAAAGCTATTTTGATACCACAAAGCGCTATTTTTATTCTAATATTTATCTAAAATATTATTTTAATAAATATGAAGGCAGATGTTGATTAAACCATTTCATTTGATAAACCATCATATCGTGGCGGCCGTTTGGCACAATGATTTTGGGCGCTTTGATATATTTGGGGGGAAATACAGGGTCTTTTTCACCAACAAATTGCACAAAATCGGGTAGCGTTTGTGTTTGTTTCCAAGCTAAGATTTGCCGGATAGACCATCGAATGTAATAAGGATCATCAATTTCTAAAAAGCGCTGATACAATTGCATTTTTTGTTTAAATCTTTGGGTCAAGGCTTTTTTTTCAAGCCAATCTATCTTTTTCAGAATTTGAACCGGTAGAATTTTGTATATTTTTAATTTGTAAGCAATCTTATATGAGGGCTTAAATTCATTTTGATGTTTGATGCTTGATATGATAACCAGCTGTTTGACAGTTATATACTTGGCTAATTCCTGAATAATAATGCCGCCGAAAGAAACACCCAGTAAAATGGGATTTGGATGCTTAATTTGTTGTTTAATGCGCAGAACATAACTTTCCAAAGATTCTTCTTTATAAGGTATTTCCCAGTGCATATCATGCAATTCATATTGAGGGGGTAAATTTAAACCCTTGAAAATTTTGGGGCCGGCACCTAGGCCGGGCATTAAATATACGGGTATTTTTTGCATTATAATAAATAGTCTGTAGACTTGTATTTTATAATAAATCTTGTCCCTTAAAGTCCTCCAAATATTCGGCAACGCGTTGGGCAAATAAGCCACCGAGCATGCCGTCAACAACCCGATGATCATATGAGTGCGATAAAATCATTTTTTGTCTAATGGCAATCATATCACCTTCCGTTGTCTCAACAACAGCCGGCATTTTGCGAATAGCGCCTAAAGCCATAATGGCAACTTGAGGTTGGTTGATAATGGCTGATCCGGCAATATTGCCAAATGAGCCGATGTTGGTAACGGTATAGGTTCCACCGGTAATTTCATCGGGTTTGAGTTTGTTTTCACGGGCCCGTTTGGCCAAATCATTGACGGCTTTGGTCAAGCCGGTTAAACTAAGCTGATCGGCATTTTTTATGACCGGTACAATCAAATTACCACTGGGAAGCGCTACTGCCATGCCTATATTGATATTTTTCTTTTTGATGATTTTAGTGCCATCCAATTGAACATTGACCATTGGGTAATCTTTAATTGCCTTGACAATATAATAAATAAAGATAGGGGTAAAAGTTATTTTTTCGCCTTCGCGTTTTAAAAATTCATCTTTAATTTGATTACGCCAGTTGACAATTTTAGTAACATCCGCTTCTACAAAAGATTGAACATGTGGTGAAATGCGTTTAGAATTGACCATATGCTCGGCTATCAGTTTGCGCATACGGTCCATTTCAATAACTTCATCGCCGTTGTCTAAAATAACACCACTGCTTTGAGGCATCTTGGCGGGTTCAGCAATCTTGGTTTTTGCACTGCCGGTTTTTGGCTGTGCAGGTGCTTGCAATGTTCCGGCTTTTTTATCGGCAACATAGAGCAAAATATCATCTTTTGTAACACGACCGTTTTTTCCGGTTCCTTTAATTTGGTCTAATTCCGATTGACTGATATGTTCTGTTTCAGCAATATTTTTGACCAAAGGCGTATAAAAGCGATCTTCAGAAGATTTGATGTCGTTTTTTTCTTCAAGATTAGCATTAGTAGTTTTTTCTTCAAGGATAGCATTTAACTCCGGATTTTGTATCAAATCTACAGCATCTTCCTGTTCTATTTCTTGATCCGTTTCAATAATGGCTATAACTTCACCAATTTTAACTACATCATCGACTTCAAAAAGGCGTTCAACTAAAACACCTGGGACTTCACTGGGGACTTCAGAATCAACTTTGTCAGTTGCAACTTCCAACACAGTTTCATCTTCTTCAATAGGATCACCAATATTTTTAGTCCAAGCGGTAATTGTTGCTTCTATAACGCCTTCTCCCATTTTGGGTAATTTGAGTTCGTATCTTGCCATTTTAATTCTGTTTTTATACTTGTGCGAATTTAATGAATTTTACATGAATTTTAAATGATTATTGCTCTTTTTTTCTTATATAATCAAGGCATTGCATAAGTTTTATAAATCTTATATTTGTAAAAAAATAAATTATGCGAATTGACATATTAAGTGCTGTACCGCAACTTTTAGATAGTTTTCTCAATTATAGTATTATACAACGGGCCAAGGATAAAGGAGTCGTGGAGATTTATATATATGATATTCACGATTTTGGCAAAGGCAAATACAAGCAAATTGATGATTACCAATATGGGGGTGGTGCCGGTATGGTGATGATGGTGGAGCCTTTGGATCAATTGATTTCGCAACTAAAATCGGAAAGAAAATATGATGAGATTATTTTTATGACGCCTGACGCGCACGTTCTTACACAAAGTGTAGCCAATGAATTATCATTAACGGACAATTTAATGATTTTAGCAGGGCATTACAAAGGCGTGGACCAACGACTTCGCGATTTGCATATTACCCGAGAAATATCCATAGGCGATTATGTTTTATCCGGTGGCGAATTACCGGCTGCCGTGTTGGCTGATGCCGTTATCCGACTGATTCCGGGCGCTATGTCCGATGAAACTTCGGCACTAACCGATTCCTTTCAAAATGATTTATTAGCGCCGCCTGTCTATACACGCCCCCCTGAATTTAAGGGCTTAAAAGTGCCGGATGTCTTGTTATCAGGCAATCATCAAAAAATAGCCGAATGGCGCGAGCAACAAGCAGAAAAAATGACGCGTGAAATTCGCCCTGATTTGTTGGATAACCCATCATTGCAAAATAAAGGTTGAACCAATGCTAATAATGTTGGCTTGAAATTGATTGCTACGTTGGTAATAATGGTAATTCAAGCTTAATTTTTTTAGTCCGAATATGCCGAAAATTTTGGTGTCTAAGAACACATCGGAATATTTGATGCCAAATCCGAATTGATTAGCCGAAAACGGCGATAAATCGTAATCCGATGTGTAATATTTGAAGGTGGACAAAGCCGTTTCATAAGGATAAAAATATTTGGCTGCCGTTTGGTTGTAGTATCTGTATGATGGATATAAAGTGAATTTGTCTGATATTTTGATGGGCAATTCCAAGTTGACGGTATGCGATTGAATATTCCAATCATCATAATAATAACGGTAGTAGCTGCGCAAAGCGAAGTATTCATTAATATAGTAATTTATACGAATGCCAACCGGTGTTTTTAAACGGGAATGTGGTAAGCGTTCTATGTCATCAGCCAGTTGAAAGACATCTTTATTTTTTTTAGGATCTGTGTAGAATGGAATATCAGCCGGATTGCCCATATAGAAATTTGGACGGTCTTTAAAATAAACCCGTTGCATAGGACTGGACAACCAACCTTTTTGCAAAATAACATCGCCAAAAATTGAAATTTGCAAGTTTTTGGATAGAATTTGTGAAAACGAGATCCCTGCCGAATAAGAATTACGGGCATTATTATCCACTAAATCGGTTGTTTTGGGATGCCAAGTATTGGGC
>WGDF01000136.1 GCA_015493405.1 Flavobacteriaceae bacterium | reverse complement strand
TTTTGCTTGCTGTAGGTTGCCCCCGGAATGGTTCTCAATTCACGGTAAATAACCTTATCATTTGTTTTTTGATTGCCTTCAACGGTGATATTGTTAAAAATAGCCGGCTTGCCTTCATAAATACGAAGTTCGTAATCAATGGTATCTTTTCTCACGCCTTTTTCAACCAGATTAATTCTTGAAAACAAATAACCGTTGTTTTGATAAAGATTGGTAATACTTTCAGCATCGGGTTTGGAGGGGTCGTCTATTCGTTTGGAAATAAGCGGGCCGTTATAAACATCCCCTTTTTTAACCCCCAAGATACTTTTGATATAAGGGGTGGAGTAGTGGTTATTTCCTACGACATCAATATTACCAAAATAATATTTTTGCCCTTCTTCAACTTTGATGTCAATGTTTAAATCTTTTTGCTTGTCAAAATAAACAGAATCTGACAATACTCGAGCATTACGGTAGCCTTTACCTTTGTAATAATTTTCTAATTTAGCCAAATCTTTCTTAAAATCATCAGCGATATATTTAGAACGTTTCCAGAAACGATAGAAACGTTTTTCTTTAG
Source organism: Flavobacteriaceae bacterium (assembly GCA_015493405.1). Classification (GTDB taxonomy): domain Bacteria; phylum Bacteroidota; class Bacteroidia; order Flavobacteriales; family Flavobacteriaceae; genus WGBX01. The sequence goes on along the minus strand of WGDF01000136.1, from coordinate 6,382 downwards.
TATGTTTGAGTTGTTTTTTGAGTTTTCCGGCTTTTATTTCTTTATTCCCAATGATATTTATCCTTTTGATTTTTATTCTTTTACCTTTGTTGACATGCACTAAAAGTTTGACATAGTCAGTAGAGTCCGCAACTGTTTTAAGGCTGACTTTTGTATTGAGGAATCCTTTTTTTAAGAACTGATTTCGAATAGTTTCAATGGTTTTAGCTTTTAGATTTTCGCTTAATACCGTATTTTTGACCAAGCTCAAATCTTTGATAAATTCTTTGCGTTTGGAACGGGGGACACCGGTGATCTGCACCTTTGATATTTTGGGCAATTCTTTTAGATCTATTTCTAAAATAACTTTGTTATCGGTGGTCGGGATGATATAGAGATTGACATCGGAGAAATAAGTCAAATCCCACAATTTTTTAATGATATTAGCCGTTTGTTCTCCCGGAACTTCAATGACATCACCTTTGCCAACGCCGATAAAAGCTTTAACGGTCTCCGGGTTAAATTGCTTTAACCCATTGATTTTAATGTCTTGGATTTGATATATTTTATAATCGTCACTATTGACTTTCTGACCATATACTTGGGTCAGAAAAAAAATGCTCAGAATTGATAATAGTATTTTTCTAGGCTTCATGGTTAATCTGTTCACTTGTTTTTCCAAATCTTCTTTCTCTTTTTTGATAATCAGCCAAAGCTTCATAATAGTGTTGTTTGTTAAAATCAGGCCAAAGGATATCGGTAAAATATAATTCGGCATAGGCCATTTTCCATAATAGAAAATTACTGATTCGTTTTTCACCTCCCGTCCTTATCATAAAATCGACATCGGGGAGATTATGGCTGTAAAGGTGCAAATTTATTTTATTTTCATCAATATTTTCGGGCAAAATTATATTATTTTTAACTTTTTTTGCGATAGTTTGAACCATTTGGACGATTTCATCTCTACCACCATAGTTTAAGGCGATAGATAAAGTCATGCCAGTATTGGCATTCGTTTTTTTAAGTACATCTTTCAGCGTGTTTAAAGTATGAGCGGGCAATTTGCTCAAATCACCAACAGCGTTAAGTTTGATGTTTTGTTGCATTAAGTCTTCAATCTGTTCGTTTAGAGTTTCAACGAGCAAGTTCATCAAGGCATCGACTTCTTCTTTGGGCCGGTTCCAATTTTCAGTTGAAAAAGTATATAGACTGAGGTATTTTATTTTAAGAGCAACTGAATTTTCAACAATTTGTCGTACGGTTTTAACACCTTCGTGGTGACCATAGACGCGCTTTTTTCCTTTTTTTTTGGCCCATCGCCCATTCCCGTCCATAATAATGGCTACATGTTGGGGGAGGTGTTCGGGTTTTAAGCTTACGGCTTCTGACATATACTTATGTGATTAACGTAAATTAAAATAACAGTTCAAGTCCCCAAAAGTGTAAATCAGACCGATAGAAGAGAAGGTAAACCAATCGTTGGAATTGGTATTGGTCGTCGGGGTAAGCTGTTTGGTAGGGGCATCCATATTTTTATAATATGCTCCAGTTCCATCCAAATTGTCGGTAAAATGATAATAAGCCCCGGTCTCTAAGCTGATCAAAAAATGATGTGTGAATTTGTATTTCAAACCTAAAATCATAGGGATATTAAGGCTGGCACCATTGTATTCGTAACCATAATTTTGGTTAGATGAGGTTTGATACAACTTGCCGGAATAATTACTTAAGCCCACGCCGACAAATAAATAAGGCGTTAATTTTTTCAGACTTTTAAGAGGGATAAAAGGATTTCTGGGAATGAAATTATATTCAATCCCGGTAGAAAAATTAATGATTTGACCATTAACCGATAGATTTCTGGCTTGTCGTCCCAAACTTTCGGCATCGGCATCCCTGGCTTCAATTTGAAAATAATTCAGATTGAGCCGCATAGACATCCAAGGATTTAAGGTGCGTTTAAAAACAATACCACCACCTATTTTGTTAGGGTAAAAATAATATTCTCTACCAATATCTCCAATGTAATTTCCACCGCCAAACATAGCGCCAAATTCATATGCTTGACTATATATTTTAGGTAAACCAATCAGGAAAAATAATAAAATGAATCTAAATTTTGTCATTTAAATTAAAAATTAAAACTCGCAAATATACTAATAAAACTAATTTTATAACGTATTTTGAACATCTTTATTGGACGGCTTCCGGCATTTAAAACAAAAAACAAGCGCGCCACTGCCAATTTAATGTTTAAATTTGCAAACCAAATTATTTTAACAGATGCGAAAACTTAAAAATAATGAGTTAAACAGACTGGATGTTACCGGTTTTAAAAAGGCTGAAAAAACGCCATTGATTGTCATTCTTGACAATATTAGGAGTCTGAATAATATCGGGTCGGTTTTTAGAACAGCCGATGCTTTTTTGATTCAAAAAATATATTTATGCGGCATTACGGCCAGGCCACCTCACAAGGATATACACAAAACTGCTTTGGGGGCTACGGACTCCGTTGATTGGGTTTATGCCGATTCTACAATTTCCGTTCTGGAGCAATTGAAAAATGATGGCGTTAAAACAATCAGCATAGAACAAGTGGAAGGGGCGGTGTCTTTACAAGACTTCAAGATTGATAAAACGGAAACCTATGCTTTAATTTTTGGCAATGAGGTTAAAGGCGTGCAACAAAATGTCGTTAATCTTTCAGACTATTGTATTGAAATTCCGCAATTTGGCACCAAACATTCTTTAAATATATCGGTAAGCGTGGGGCTTGTTTTATGGGAATTCGTTAAAAATATTCGATTTTAATTGTAATTATTTGAAAATTTCTTTTATATTTACAAAAATTAACCAATTAAAATTTAATTTATGATGCATATGACCAAATATCCCAAATCCTTAATTTTTATCCATTGGTTGACCTTTTTTCTAATCCTGATTATTTTTTATATCGGTTTAACTTTAGAGGATTATGAGTTTAACGCTGCAAATATGAACCGTTTCCGGTTGCATGCAATTTTGGGCGTCACGGTCTTAATATTAACCGTAATTCGAGCTTATGTCAGGTTGACTAAATCGGATCAATTGCCGCCTAAAATAACCTATTATAGTGCTTTTCATAAAGCTTTTGTCGTATCAGTACATTATTTGTTATATATTTTTCTAATTCTTGCGCCTTTGATTGGTTTTATTATGGTCTATCAAACAGGTGCTTTGACTTATGACTTAGGCGGCCCGTTTCCTACCGATGCTGAATTTGATGCCGGACTTTTGCTTTTACATCAAATAGCAGTCTTTATTTTGGCCGCTTTAATTGTAGTTCATGTCGCCGGTGTTTTTATCTACAAATTAAAAACCGGTAAGAGTTTATTGAGCAGAATGTCAATTTTTTAAAGTATAGATTTGGTGGCTTAAAATTTTTTTGTAATTTTGCCCCCGATTCAATTAAACCTCTGGCGAAAATCGTGAATGTTTCTTTGGACTAACATTAAATCATATTATAATGGATAGTTTAATCAAATTTGTTCAAGACGAATTAGTTGAAAAAAAGGATTTGCCTGCTTTTAATGCCGGTGATACGATTACGGTTTACTACGAAATTAGAGAAGGTAATAAAACCAGAACACAGTTCTTTAAAGGTGTTGTTATTCAACGACGTGGCGCCGGATCGACTGAAACTTTTACCATTCGAAAAATTTCAAATGATGTAGCGGTAGAAAGAATTTTTCCGATTAACATGCCGACACTTCAAAAAATCGAAGTTAACAAACGCGGTAAAGTGCGTCGTTCTCGCATTTTTTACTTCAGAAATTTACGCGGTAAAAAAGCACGAATTAAAGAAAAACGCAATACCAAATCTTAATTTGGTTTTAAAGATTTTAAATAAAAAAGCTGCAAATTTTGCAGCTTTTTTTATGGTGTATGGGAAAAATAATTTCCATGTTCATTCCCAATTCTTTTAATCAAGTTTGATTACCTTATAAACAACCTTTGGATGTCGCGTATCGGTATTGGTCCAAGCTACCAAAATTTTATTTTTTGACAACTGCGTTAAAACCGGATGATTGTTTTGGGTCAACGGCTCGCTGATTTCCTGTATCCGATGTTGTCCGTCGGGTTGAATGACATCTAAAACGATTTTGTAATAGCCCTTGCCGTTTTTTTCATAATACAATTCATAAACGGCATAAAATTTATCATTCATAGCAATCATTTGCGGGTGCTGTCCTTCTTTGGAAATGCTTTTTCTAGGTAAAAAAGCTTTATTGTCCGTTTTTGTGGTAAAATATAATCCGGCTTGTTGATGTGCTCCGGTAAACCAAATAGCGCCAAGCTTTTGACCATTGTAAGCCAAAGACGGTCCGGTATGCGGACAACCATTGACGTGCCAATTGTCCCTACTGATAGGAATAGGTTGTGTAAATGTTTTGGCGGTATCAACCGACTTTAAGTAATACATATCACGAATTTCCGTAAAGCCTTGCCCATCGAAACCGGGTTCGTCCGGTTCTATCAAATTGCGGTAAGCAATATGAATTTGCCCGCGCGAATCCACATACAAATCGGTGCGGCAGCATTCGCAAGTGGAAAATGCCACCGGTTTTTGTTGGCTAAATACATTATTTGCATCGGTTTGTGCAAAATACAATGTCTTACCGCGCCGTTTGCTGCGGCTATCCAACCAAGTCAAGCCCATATTTCCATTAGGCAACAAAGCAATATCATAAAATGATTGACTGGTAGAAGTCGTGTCTTTAACCAAGCGCTGTTCTTTTGACCAAGTTTTGCCTTGATCTTTTGACGTAGCATCATACACTAAACCGCCAAAGCGTGAACGGTCGGTCGGTAATTTTTTACGATAAACTGACATAATGGTGCCATCTTTTTTCATCCCGACTTTTGCCATGGTTTCCAGATGGTCTTGCAAACCTTTTGATGGTGGCACCGTGATAATACTGTCAAATTTGCCGGTTTCGGAATTAAAAATAGCAAATTTTAAAAGATTGTCTTTTTTATCGTGTTCCGCCCTTTGCGTCCAATTCAAAATGATTTTGTCGCCGTTGTTAAAAAGATAAGCCGCTTCCGAATTGACATTAGGGTCTGATAAAACAAAAACGCTGTCTTTTTTATGCTTGCGATTATTTTTTGATGGAACCGGTTGCGCATTTTGACAGGATTGCAAAACGACGAAAAAAGCTAATAATGGGATTAATTTTTTCATAAAACTAAATTTTTAAAGACCTAGCAGGTTTTCAAAACCTACCAGGTCTAATAGGTCTGAATATTTATTTAAAACTGTAAGAAACACCTAAATTGAACGAGCGTTTTTCACCCGGACGATAAGAAGTTCCCCATGCGGATTTACTCGCACTGGTGGCATAAAGTTTATCAGTTAAATTCAAGACGTTTAACCAAACTTTAAATTGTTTAAACTGCTTACCCATTCGTAAGTTGAACACATCGTATCCTTCATATTTTTTGGTATTGGCTTCGTCCATATAATACGGATCGACGTGAAACCATTCCAAACCGGCATAAGCGCCTTTTAAGAACGACGGATGGTATTTCAATTCGGAACTCATTATCAATTTGGGCGCCCCGGGCATTTCGTTACCCGAATAATCGTGTCCTTTGGGCGTGTAAACATCAAATTTGTGTGTGCTGACGGCACCATCAACTTTAAGTGATAATTCTTTGGTAGCAAAATATTGCACGCCAAATTCAAAACCTTTGTGCGTGGTTTGTGCCACATTTTGATTGACCCGTGAACCATCATCCAATTTGACCGAAATGATTTCGTTTTCGGCTTTTAAGACGTAGTAAGACAAGTCCAAAATCAGCTTTTTGTCAAACAAACTAATCCAAGAGCCGCCTTCATAATTGTCATAATAAACCGGCTCTAACACCGGCACTTTAACGCCGCGATACAATTCACCGACTTCCGGCGGACGGAAGCCCTTGCTATAATTGACATAAAAACTCAAATCGTTGTTTACTTGGTAAACCGCCCCGAATTTTGGGGTAAACGCATTGAAAAAATTATTGGAATCGGGGGCGCCCGAAAAAGCAGCGCTACCCAAATTATTCTTGTAATCGTAGTTGATATTATCCAAGCGTGCCGATGCTAACAGTTTTAAAGCCGGACTAACTTTATAGGCGATATTGGCATATACACCGATATTCAGCAAATTGACTTTATAATCGGTTTTTAACGAATCGGTTTCCTGATAAGAATCATAAATAGCATCATCGGTTTTATGAATACGGATATATTTGGCATAGTACGAATTGGGTGAATAATCTACCGAAACCCCTTTGGTGATACGCCATTTTTTCAATTTGTAAGTGTCTTCCAAAATAGTTCCGACACTGTAAAATTTATTCTCGTTAATTT